>JBGPNV010000131.1:0-7271 GCA_041487695.1 Thermoplasmata archaeon
CCTTTCTTGTCGCTGGCAAGCCCGGGCTTGTCCTTGAGGATCGCCCTGTGCTCGCGGTTGCGAAGCGAAGCGCCCCTCCGCCAGTCGGCGAGCAGCCAGAGCACCGTCACAATCCCCAAGACCGAGACGGGCGAGAAGAGGCCGCCGCTGTAGGAGAGCAGGGTTGCCGAGGCCGGCGCGGCCGCCCCGACGCCGCCGTACGAGGCGCCAAGCACGCCGAACACGCCCACCCAACCGACCGCGAAGATTTTCGTGATGAGGTGCAGCTTGGCATCCCCGCGCGCCAAGGCACGGCGGGAGTTCTTGAAGCTAGCGCCCGCTTTTTTCACGCGCGAGGTGCGCGGGCGCCCGCCCGCGGCGCTTGGGCCTCAAGGAATTCGAGGAGCAGGCGGTTGAAGTCCTCGGGCCGGTCCCAGCAGGGCAGGTGGCCCGCGCTTTTGATCACCGCGCCGCGCGCCTTGGGGATCCGCTTGCGCAGTTCCTCCGCGATCCGCCGACAGGGGTCGACGTCCTTCTCGCCGACCACGATGAGGACGGGCTTTTCGATCTCGGAGAGGCGGCTGAAGTCGCTCCTCGGGGCCCTGGACGGGCGCACGCTTGTGAGCCATCCGGCCCCCGAGTAGCGCACCACCGTGCGGGCGAAGTTGGTGAGGTCGCGCGTGGCGCCAAAGAAGGGGTGGCCCATCCAGTCGCGCAGCGCCGCCTCGACGCCGTCGGTCTGCGCGATCGTGCGCGCGCGGCGCAGGCGCAGGCCGTATTCGTCTTCCCACCCCTCAAACCCGTCCACGACCGCGCCCGCGAGCGTGAGGGAACGTACGAGGTCGGGCCGCTCGAGCGCGCAGTGCACGGCGACCGCCCCGCCCATCGAAGCCGCCACAAGGTGCGCGCGCGGGAGGTTCAGGTGCTCGATGAGCAGGCGGAGGTCCTCGACGTGGTCCTGTGTCGAGTAGCCCTCCTTTGGCGCCGAGCTCTCGCCCTGGCCGCGCAAGTCGTAGCGCAGGCACCGGTACCGGCGCGAGAGCGGCTCGACCTGGTTGTCCCAGAGGTGGAGCGAAGTCGCAAACCCCGGGACGAGGACAACCGGCTCCCCGGAGCCCGCGAGCTGGTAGTTCACCTCGACCTCACCAAGGTTTACCTTCGCGTCCTCCCCCTCGCGGAGTTCCATGGGTGGGGCCGGAGCAAAAGGCTTGCGTGCAAGCCGCAAGGGCTTTTTAGCCTCGCCCGGGGTTCGCGTTGAAGATGGGCGAGCCACCTGAACCCATCACCCTGGTGCTCGCGGAAGCCGCCCTCGAACTCGTGCCCCGCAACCTGCGCTCGCACGCCTCGGTCGTGTCGAACGCGCACAAACAAGGCAAAGACCCCGCGCGCGTGCTCCTGGACTCGTCCTTTCACCACCGGGCCATGCGGGGGCTTGCCGACGCCGAAAGGCGTGGGCGGCCCGACATCGTGCACTTCTGCGCCCTGCTTGCCCAGGGGTCGCGCCTGAATGCCGCCGGCCGCCTTCGCCTCGTCATCCACACGGTCAACGACGTGGTGATTTCCGTAAAGCCCGAGACGCGGCTCCCGCGCGTCTACGACCGCTTCAAGGGGCTCGTCGAACAGGTCCTCGTCGAGGGGGCCGTCCCGAAGGACGAGCGCTTCCTCTTTGTCGAGGAGGGCGGCCTCAAGGAAGCCGTCGAGCGGGGCGCGTTCAAGCGGGTTGTGCTCCTCAGCCCGTCCGGCAGGCGGACGACTCTTTCCAAGCTCTTCCCCGCGAAAGCCAAGCTTGACGGCACGGCAGTCATGATTGGCGCCTTCGCCCACGGGGACTTCACGGAGGCGACGCGAAAAGTCGCGACGCAGACGGCTTCGGTCGCCGACGAGCCGCTCGAAGCATGGTCGGTCGAGGGCGAGGTCCTGCACCGTTTGGCCGACGTCGAGGGCCTCAAGTGAGGCACGGCTGAGGTCGCGCCCCGCCGGCGCCTGAAGGCTCCCCATTGACCCGCAGACACCTACCAGACGCCCAACCCCCCCAAAGGGTTTATTAGGATCACAAGTCGGAGGTGAAGGACGCAAGTGGGGTTCTAACATGAAGCTTCGAGTCGCAGTCCTCGCCGCAGGCGCATTGATCCTTGCCACCGCAACCGTTTCGGCCGCGATCATGCCGGCCATCCCGACAAACCGCAGCAGCCTCACCTCGGCGACCACGTGGACCGACCTCCCGGTCGTCAAAGTCGCGTTCCCCGAGAACCTGAACCTCGCGAACGAGGGTGTCTTTGTCTTGACGACACAAGCGCAGTGGGACGCCTTCTGGGCGACGGTGCCGAAGCTGACAACCGATGGCCTTGCCGTGGGGGACATCCCCCAGCCCGACTTCACGCACCAGTTCGCGATCGTCGCGTCCTACGGCTGGAAGAGCGAAGGCTACGCGATCTCCTCGACGCACGCGAAGTACAACGGCCAGCAGGTCGCGGTCAATGTGGACCGCCAGGTCCCCAACCCGTCGAACTGCCGCGTCTACTTCGACCCCTTCTACGGGGGGATCTCGGTCGTTGAGCAGCCCGCGGGCGTGAACTTTGCGAGCACGCCGGTCGGCGCCACCTACCACCAGGTCATGGAGGCGCGATGGGCCCAGGCGACCCGGGACTGCCGCCAGCACCCGCTCTAGAGCGGCTTGGGCCCTTTCGGGCCGATTTCCTTGGGGCTTGGAGCGGACGCGCTTACACGCGGCCCGCCGGGCTTCTTCACGTCGATCCGGTAGCGCTGCTCGTCCTTTGTCCCCTGGCCTGAAGGTCGGAAGCCTTCGCGCTCGAGGTGGCGCGACTCGGGGGAGTGTGGGTGCGCGACGACCTCGACGGCCCTCTTGCGAGCGAAGCGCGCGGCGCCGACCACGTACTCGACGACCGCGCGTTCGGCGCCGGCCGAGAGCCCTTCGGCGCGAAGCGCGAGCCCCGAGATCTCTTCGACCCCGCCCTCGAGCTCGGCAAGGACAAACGCGCCGAGCAGCTCATGGCCCATGTGGACAACGCGCACACGCTCCGGGTGTGAGGCAAGCGCCGAGGCAAGGACGGCGCCTCCGGAGGCGGCTTCTTTGGCCACGGCCGCGATCTGGCCCGCCTCATCGGCCTGCATCTTGCGGACCGAGACCACGCGAGCGACCCCCAAACGAGGTGGGGGTGCCCCCTCTTAAGGAGTGGGGAAAGGGAGGGGGCACGGCCCCCTTTTGGGGGCCGGAAAGGGGGGAAAGCCCCAAGCAAGGCCGGGCGCTCTTACGCCTTGCCGATGTTGTGCTTGTGGCGGTGCTCGAGCAAGTTGTACCGCTTGACCTCTCCGTTCACCCACGCCCAGTCGAGGTTGTTGAACCACTGGGCGATGTAGTCCTTGCGCTTCGTACCGTAGTCCAGGAAGTACGCGTGCTCGTAGACGTCGAGGATCACGAGCGGCGTGGCGTTCCAGACGCCTCCCTGGTTGTGCACATCGCAAAGGTAGACGTGGATGCGGTGGTCCTCCCAGTCGTAGGCCGTGACGACCCACCCGCGCGAGGAGACGCCCGCCGCCTCGACCTCGGCCTTCCAGGTCTCCCAAGACCCGAAGTCGTCGTTGAGGAGGTTGAGGACGTCGCCCGAAGGCGCGCCGCCCTTGCCGCCCATCACGTCGAAGTACCCTTCGTGGAGGCGCACGCCGTTCACGGCGAAGGTTTCCTCGACCTTGAGCTCGCGGAAGTCCCCGTGCGTCGCGTTGGCCGTCTTGAGGTCGACCTTGTCCAGCTTGTCGCGGATTTCGTTCGTCTTGTTCACGTAGCCGGCGTAGAGCACGTCGTGGTGCTCCGTGATTTGCCGCTCCGTGAAGCCCTGGAGTCCCCCCGGCTTGTACTTGAGCGTCCGGGCCGTCTTCTTCGCGTTGTTTCGAGCCATTGTTTGTCTCCTCCTTTTTTTGTCCTCATCATCGCTGAATGGCAACACGCTCAAAGCGTGGGTGTCCCGGGCTTCCACTCGGCCGGGCACGACGCGCCGGTCTGAATGGCTTGCAGGGCCCGCAGGGATTCCTGCATCGAGCGGCCGGTGTCCGTCTCGTACAGGGTGAGCGCGCGCAGGCGCGCTTCCGGGTCAAGGATGAACGTGCCGCGCAGGTGGTAGCCCTCGTGGTCGAGCAGCACGCCGTACCGCCGACCGGCCTCATTCTTGAGGTCGGAGAGCAGCGTGATGTTGAGTCCGCCCATGTGCTTGGCCCATGCCTTCAGCGCGGCGTCGGAATCGGCCGAGCAGCCGAGGACGACCGCGCCCACCGCCGCGAAGTCGCCCGCCCGCCTCGAGTACTCGGCGACCTCGGACTGGCAGACGGTTGTGAACGCCTTGGGGAAAAAGAAGAGGACGACCCACTTGCCCTTGTAGTCGGCAAGCGCGTGCTCCTTCCCGTCGGTCCCCTTCATCCTGAAATCGGGTGCGGGGTCGCCGAGTTTCAGCACCGGCAAGACCCCCAGAAAGAAGGGAAATTGCGATCAGGAGAACGCTATAAATAGATTGGCTGGAGCCCTGGCGGAAACCTTGGGCACCCTCTGTTGGCACGCGAGTTTGAGGCGCCCCGACGCGCAATCCTTCGCGGCCTGCGGCAAACCCTTAATAGGCTCGCTGGCGAAAGGGAAGGCGTCTCCCTACACGGGCGGCACGGAGCGATGGACGGTTGCACGCAGGGGGCGCCGAAGGGATGGAGGCGGCCTATGCCGATGCGCTCAAGGTCGCCATCGGCCACGAAAAGGAAAAGGCCCGGCTCTACATGGAATTCTCCGAGCGCGCGCGCCATGGCGCGAAGATGATGTTCACCGAGCTTGCCGCGGAGTCGATGATGTACATCAACTCCCTGATGCTTGAGTTCGAGCACGTGCTCCTCTCCGACGAGATTGGCGAGGGCGAGGACTCCGACACCTATGTGGACATCGGGGTCCTCAAGACGCAGAAGCTCACGATCCCCAAGGAGTTCACCTCGCCCGAGCAGGCCGTGCTCGTGGCCATCGAGAAGACGGAGGCGAGCCAGGCCTTCTACGACGGCCGCGCGCGCGCGGAGAAAAACGAGCGGCTTGCCGGTTTTTACCTGGGCTGCGCGAAGCGCATGCAGAGGCGCGCGGTGGACCTCAAGGAAGAGTACGAGCGCTTCGTCCTCACGCAGATGTGATCAAGGCCGTGGTACGATCCAGGCTCGAAGGCGCGTGCAAAGGGCGCAACCAGGCGCCAACCTATTTATCGCGCGGCGCGCGAGCGGAAGCCCGATGGCGCGCCGGCGAAAGGGGGCCTCTGCCTTCGTGGCCCTCACCGTGGTCTTGAGCTCGCTCCTCTTCGCCGCGCCGATCGTGCAGGCCGCGCCCCTCACGCTCGACGCGCCGGGCTGGCAAGTTGTGGTGCCTCACCCCCCAGGCACGGCGGGCGTCTCGAGCGCCTTGGCCGCCGGCGACATCACGGGCGACGGCCGCGACGACCTCAACGTGCTCTTCACCCCGGACTACTCGTTCCGGTTGGACCCGCCGTATATCTTTTCCAACTCCTCGTGGGACGTCTTCGCGGGCGGCTCCGACGGCGTTTCGTCGACCAGCCTCTCGCGGAGCGCCGCTTCGGTGTCGGGCTTTGCGGCCACACCGGGCGTGACGTTTCCCCGGAAAGCGCCCGACTTCAACGGCGACGGCCTGGCGGATTTCGCGATTGCCACGACGAATTACAACATCCTTGGCGGCGCGAGCGAGGCCGTCGCCGAGCTCTACTACGGGTCCGCGGCTGGGCTTCCGCCAGCCCCTTCGTGCCACGTTTCGCTGGCTTCCGATGCCAACCAGTCCGCGTCCTACACATGGCTCACGGGGGGAGACTTCGACGGCGATGGCGCGAGCGACCTGCTGCTCCTCGAGACGAGTTATCCGTCCTTCCCGCCGCAGAACGCCACGGGCCCCACCGGGCCATCCGTGGTCCTCAAGATGGTGCACGGGGGGCCCGGCTGCGAGCCCCGCGTGGAGGCGGGCGTCGAGTTCTCCCAGACCTCGAACGGCTACCCCCCGAGCCTCGGGTGGGGCGACTTCAACGGCGACGGCAAGGACGACGCGGTTGTCGACGAGACCGTGTACGGCCAGGGTTCGAACTCGGAACACCACCTGAGCATCCTGCCGGGGAGCAGCACGGGACCCACGAACGCGTCCATGACCACCCTCACGGTCACGACCTCCTATTCGACGGCCTTCGCGCCCGGGGTCGACATGGACGGGGACGGGTACGGCGACCTTGCTCTCCTGCTTGGTTACCAGGCCGGGTTCCTCGGCGAGTACTTTTCGATTCTCGTGTACCCGGGCGGACCCAGCGGGCTCTCCTCCACACCGGGCGCGCCGCAGAACCTGCCGGGCGAGGGGTTCTCCGGCGCTCGGCCTTCCTTCGGCGACTTCGACGGCGACGGAGCGCTCGACCTCCTCCTCGTCCACAGCAACGGGACCTCGAGCCTCAACGCCGTGAAGCTCGACCTCTACTTCGGCGCCGGGGGCGTATTCCCCACGACGCGCGATTGGAACACCACGGTCACGGTGAGGCAGGACAACGCGTCCGGCTTCTTCGGAAGCGTTGCAAGCCTCGACGCATCGGGGGACTACGACGGCGACGGACGGGACGACCTCGCGCTTCTCGTTGGCGGCGGCGGCGGGCCGTTCCCGGGCCCGCCTTCCGGGACGCCCGTCGCTGTGTCCGCCTCCTACGCCGTGCTCCTCTACTATGGCGACCAAATCCTCAAGGATGTCTCCGGGTTGGAGCCCGTGGGTTTCGATTCCGGGGTCGCCTACCCCACCTTTGAGTACGGGTTCAACGTCGTCCAGCGAGCCTCGAACCGCACGTTCTTCGACCGCGTGTCGATCCAAACCGATGTGGGGTCGCTTGTCTACGACACGGCGCTCGACCAGTTTTCCTTCGTGAATAGCCCGGCGTTCCCGGGCCCCGGCGAATACCTCCAGGTCGCACCCAACTCCACTGCCCTTTGGGACGAGGCGACTCACACCTGGGACATCCGATTCCGCTTCGAGTTCAACTGGTCGTTCCCAAGCGAGGACAACCAGACCTACAGGCTCTTCGAGAGCCACAACGCCACGCCGCTTTCGACGGGCCGAGGCGCTGCGGGGGTCTTCCGCCTGGAGAAGGACTTCGCCTTCGTGGGGAGCCTCGGGCTCCGCGACATGTCGCGGGCCCTCGACCTTACGCCTGGCGCGTGGGTGGCAGCGTCCACGCCGCTGCAGGTCGCCGGCCTCACGGTGAGCTTTGAAGGCGCGCCAGACCGCC
>JBGPNV010000132.1:0-7187 GCA_041487695.1 Thermoplasmata archaeon
CAGGTCGACGATGAGCTCGGCGATGTCCTTCATCTCGATGAGGAGGTCCTTCACGGGCCTCGGCTCATACTCGACGGCCGCGCGCGCCTCGGTTTCACTAAACGGGGCCAGACTGTCTCTCTCCTGGGCGGCGTAGGTGCGCCCTTGATTTGGAGGCCCCGTGCGGGCATAAAAGCTTCGCACGACGAGGCGCGAAGTTGGCAACAGGGGGGCGCTTAAGTCAAGCGCTCGGCAGGGCCGCCTGGCGGGGCCCGCCGGCCGGCGCGGGCCTTGTGCGGTCAAGCAGGGCGGCGAAAGCCGCGCGGCCTACGGGCATGAGGTCCTCGCAGTCGGAGCGGTTGTAGGAGACGAGGAGGCGCAGGGCGTTTGTCGAGCCCGTCCGCTTGTAGGTGCGCCACAGGCGGACGGCGTCGGCGCCTGCAAGGACGCGCGTCTCGAGGTCGCGCAGGATGCCGAGGTCGCGCTCGATTCCCTTGAGGCCCCCGCGCCACCCCAGGCGGCGCGCGGCAGAGAGCAGGTCGAGGTGGGCGCGCGGCAGGCGCGCGGAGGGAAAGGCGGCCCGGATGAACGGCAGGTCGAAGGAGGCGCCGTTGAACGTGATGAGGAGCGGGGCGCCCTCGAGCGCGCTTGTGAGGGCCGCCGCCGAGAGCCCCTCGCCCCGCACGAGCGCGGAAAACCCCTGGTCGGGGCGGTAGACCCCGACGACGGTCACGGCGCTCCAGCGCGAGAGGCCGTCGGTCTCGATGTCGAGGAAGGCGGCCCTCGGGGCAAAGCGCTCGAAGAGGCGCCATGCCTCCCTGTGCGGCAGCCTCGCCGCAAGCTCGGCCGCCGCTCCCGCTCCGACATGGGCAAGGGCGCGCTCGGCTTCGTGGTCGAGCGCGCGTTTGCGCGCGGGGGAGAACCCCGCGAGGTGGGGTCTTGAGAGGAAGTCGTCGAGGGTAAGGACGCCCGTGTCCCAGAGGCGGCGCTCGGTGAGAGGGCCGACGCCAGGCAGCATGATGTGGGAGGCCCGGAGGATGTCGAAAGGCGCGCCGGTCACCGCGTTTGCCCGGGAGGGGCTCGCCCCTTGCCCTCAAAACCTTTCCGGGGGGTGGCCCGGAGGCGCCCGAGCGCTTTAGGCTTGGGGCCTGCGCCGGCGTGTCCTTCCAAAAGCCGCTGCGGCAAGGAGGCCCGCGATCCCAAGGACGCCTTCGAACCCGGGCAGGACTTGCTTTGGCGCATCCGGAGGCACATAGACTGTGACAGTCGAAGTGCTCGCCTCGTGGCCGTCCGACACGGTGAGCGTCACCGTGTGCGTCCCCGAGGTCGGGAAGGTCACCGTGACAATCGGGCCGGTGAAGTTGCGCCCGTCGTCGGCCTGCCAGGTGAAGGTAAGGGCGTCGCGGTTCCCGTCGTAATCGAGGCTTTGGCTCGCGTCGAGCGTGACCGGCTCGGAGAGGTTGGCGACGCGGTCGGGGCCGGCGGCGGCAAGCGGCGGGTGGTTCACGTAGAGGGTCGCGCCGACGGCGTACTCGCCCCAGCTGCCGACCACGTTTCGCGCGCGGTAGCGGAACTCGTAGGCGTACCCGCGGACGAGCTCGTCGTAGAAGAACGAGGTCGTGGTGGGGTCGAGGGCGACGGTGAGCCAGTCCTCCCAGGTCTGGAGGGTGCCTCCCCGGTAGGCCGCGCGCCGGTATTGGAGTTCGCCGGCGATGAGCGCGTAGCCCAGGTGGTCGCTCGCGGCGAACTCGAGGGTGAGGTTGGTCGAGGTCCCGACGCCTGCCGGGTAGTCGATGTGGGCGTCGGGCCCGGGGATCGTGACGCGCACGGAGGGCGAGGAGGCCCACGGCGACCAGGCGCCCGCGGCGTTGAGCGCCCGGATGTTCGCGTAGAATGTCCCGCCGTTCGTGAGGTTGAGGCCCCCGATGGAGGCCGGGGGCTGGCTTGCCCGGATGGGGAGCTGGACGTCGGCAAGGCCGGGGTTCGTCCCCACGGAGTACTCGTAGGCCACGACGCCGGTTTCACCGTCCGTGCAGGAGGGCGTCCAGGCAAACGACTCGCGGGCGAGCGTCGAGCCCGAGGGCACGGCGACCGTGCAGGAGGGCGGCGTCGTGTCGACCCGCGTGCATGCCACGCCCGAGGGGTTGCCCACGCTGCCGGCCCGGTCGCGCGCCGCCGCGCGGAAGCAGAAGCTGCGGTCGGACCCGGCCTGGAAGGTCGCGTGGTCGCCCGCGTAGTCCGTGAGCCACGAGGCGAATGGGCCGGCGTCCGTCTGGACCTCGACGTCGTAGCTTGCGATGCCCGACCCTAGCGCGCCGTCGTCGCTGGTCCACCGGACCTCGAAGTTGCGCGACTGCTCATAGGGCGGGAGGCCCGAGATGTCCGCGGCAGGGGGGTTCGTGTCGATCGAGGTGCACGTGTCGCCCGCCGCGCTCGTGATGTAGATCTGCTGGTTGCCCGCGCCGTCGCGTGAGCGCATGCGGAAGCAGTACGTGTGACCGTTCTGGCCGACGTAGCGCGCCGAGGTCTCGCTCGTCGGCGGGACCCACTCCGTCCAGAACCCGTCGATCCCGTCCTTGACTTGGACTTCGTAAGGCAGCGCGTCGAGCCCGGCGCCGCCGGGGGGGTCCTGGGCCGACCAGCTCACGAGGAAGTTGTCCACCGTCGAGTAGCGCGGCGAGGTCGCGAAGCCCTCGGGGGCCAAGTCGTCGACCGTGAAGTTTGCGACAGCCGTCCACAGGCTCCACTGGAGCCCGTCGAAGGCGCGCGCGCGCCAGAAATAGCGCTGGCCGTTGAGGAGCCTTTCGGCGTCGGGGGTTGTGCAGAGGGCAAAGTCGCCCGCAACGTAGACCGGCAGGCCCCAGCAGGCCGACGAAGCGTTCTGGTCGTACTCGTGGGTGACCGTGGTGAAGGACGAGTCGCCGGAAACCTGGACCTGGTAGCGGAGGTTGTCCTGGTCGACGTCGAGGCTCGAGAGGTTGTAGGTCGGCGTCGCGTCGGAGAAGGAGCCTGCGGAGGGCTCGAAGAGCTGGGGGGAGGCTGGCCACAGGTTGTACGTGATGCTGAGGTTCGTGAGGCGCAGGGTTGCCGGCCGGTCCCACTTCAAGCGGATGGGGATGTAGATCGTGCGGTTGGCGTCCTGCTGGTTGAAGTTGTTCTGGACGTACTGGTTGACGACGTCGGGCGGGAAGGCGCAGTGGCGCTGGCCGAGCGTCGGGCCGGCGTACAAACAGTCGCCGCCGGGCGGGCTCGGCGAGAAGTCGCGCCCCACGTCGACGAGGATGTTGAGCGGGGTCGTCTCGATGAGCGAGTCGATGGAAACGTAAAGCACCCAGGCCGTCACCCCGGCGCGCGTGGCATGGAGGTCGAACCGGTATTGCAGGTTCGGGCTGGGGTTCGAGAAGTTCACGGTCTGGTTCTCGCCGACCGGGGACCAGGTGAAGCCGCCGTCCACGGTGAGGTAGGCGGTGATGTCCGTGACGTTGGCAAGGACGTTGTAGTCGTCCCACCAGAGCGAGGCGGCCACGATCGGGTTGCCGCCAAGCTGCGCGTCGAGGACGGGCCCGCTGATGTAGGTGGCGTAGAGTTGGTCTTTCTGGAGGTAGATCTGGACGGTCAGGTTGGGCCCGTTGGCCGCCGCGACATCGAGGAGCGAGTCGTTGTTGAAGTGGCCGACGGCGATGCCCATGGGCGTGTCGCCCGCTTGCGCGGCGGCCGCGTGGGAGACGTTGGCGAGCTTGAACGCGCCGTTGAGGCGGGCGTTTTCCTCGTAGTAGAGCACGTCGACCTGGTTCGAGCCCGAGCCGGCGGCCGTGATCACGTCATTGTGGCCGTCGTCGGTGACATCCGCGATGAGGATCTCGTTCACGGACCCGCCGGAGGGGATGGTGATGACGCTGTTGGCGGCGCCGTCCCAGTTGCTCGAACTCGTGTTCCACCAGATGAGGTAGGTCGCGCCGGTGGGCGAGGTGTCGGCGGCGACCGCGAGGTCCGGTCGGCCGTCGCCCGTGAGGTCGCCGAAGGCGACACGCGCCGCGTCGGGGACGGGGTTGCCGGGCGCAGTCACCGTCGAGAAGGAGGTGGGCGCGCCCCCGGAGAAGGGGAGCCGGTAGACGCCCGAGGAAAAGCCGCCCGACTTGGCGACGACCACGATGTCGTTGCCGGCCACGTTGTCGGCCGGCCCGATCGCAAGGCCCATGGTCGTGAGCCCCGCGCAGGCGCAGTTGGCGAAAGTGTAGGTCGGGAAGCGGCTGTCGAGCCAGCCGGCCGCGATGCGCCTGGAGTCCTTGGACCAGGCGATCCCGAGGACCTGCGTGGCGCCCGAGGGGACCGCCGAAAACTGCTGCAGGAAGGTCCCGCCCATCGTGTAGGTGTAGATGCGGCCGTCCCGGCCGCCCGAGGCGACTTTCGCGCCGTCGGGCGAGTAGGCGACCCCCATGATGTCGCTCGTGTGCTGCAGCACGTTGGCGATGAGCGTCCAGTTCGAGGTCCACCACAAGCGCAGGCGCCTCTCGGTGCCGCCCGCGGCCACCTGAGCGCCGTCGGAGGACCAGTCGACGGCGCGCATCGTCTGGCCGGCCACGCCCGTCGTGAGGTTTTGGAAGTTCCAGCCGGCGAGCGTGTCCCAGACGCGGAGGATGTTGTCCGCCCCGCCCGACACGAGGCTGGCGCCCGACGGGTTGAACGCGATCGAATAGACCGCGGCGGGAGCCGTCATGTTGCGGACGAAGGAGAGGTCCGAAGCCTGCCACACGATGATCCCGCCCGAGGCGTTCGACGCGGCCAAGTAGAGGCCGGAGCCCGAGAAGTCAACCGAAGTCACGTTGCCGGTGTCCGTGAGGTTCGTGTAGCCCCACGTCGACGTGTTCCAAACGCGCACGCGGCCGTCGGACCCCGCGGTCGCGAGGAGCCCGCCGTCGGGGGAAAAGGCGACGCTGTTGGCGGACCCTGAGTGCGCGGGGAGGGTGGTCACGGCCGCGCCGGTGGAGGCGACCTGCACGTAGACGGTGCCGTCCTCCGAGGCGCTTGCGAGGAGCCCCTGGCTCGAGTAGGCAACGCCGAGGACCGAGAACTCCTGGGGCGTCCGCATGCGGCTGACCGAGGTCAGCACGACCTTGTCCCAGATGCGGATGGTGTTCGAAGTGCCGCCGGTGAGGAGGAGTTGGCCCGTGCGGTCGAAGTCGGCGCCGTAGACGAACGGCGAGCCCTCCGTGACGTCGTCCAAGACCGACCAGTCGCTCACGAGGAACGTGCGCACGTGCCCGTCGAGGCTCGCGGCGATGAGGCGGGTGCCATTGGGGGAGAAGCCCACCCGTGCCACGTCGGCGCCGAAGGGCGTGCGGTCGAGCCTCAAGGTCATGTTCGGCGCGTCCCACACGACCATCCTGTCGTCGTCGGAGCCCGAGACGAGGGTGGACCCGTCCTGCGAGTAGGCGAGCGTCTTCACCGCCAGCGTGTGGTTGGTCAGGTTGCCGAGGAGGGAGTAGTCCAAGGTCGAGCGCATGCGGACGACCCGGTTGCCCGTGCCGCCCGCGAGGACGGAGCCGTTGGGCGAGTAGGCAAGTGCGTAGATCGTCCCGTTCCCGTCGCTCACATTGAAGTCCATCGTGGGCGGGAAGGCCGTGAGGTTCCATACGCTGAGCTGGCTGTCGGCGCCGCCTGTCGCGAGGAGCGTGCTGTCCGGCGAGAAGGCGACGGCGTAGACGGAGTTCTGGTGCTCGGAGAGGGTCGCCGCGACGGTCCAGTTGTTCGTGTACCAGACCACGACGGTCTTGTCGCTCGAGGCGGTGGCGAAGTAGGCGCAGTTCGGGGACCAGGCGATCCCGTTGACGACATTCGAGTGGGCGCTTAGGGTGGCGACGGTGGAGAGGGTGGTCTGGTTCATGATGTAGACGTTGTTGTTGAAGTTCGCGTGGGCGACGAGGTTGAGCCCCGTGCACGCGGGCGGGGAGATGAGCAGGGCGGTGGGGCGGTTGCCGAAGAGGCCGCTTTGGGTCTTCACCGAGTAGTCATTGGCGCCCCAGAGGTCGAGGTTCGTGCCCGTGTACTCGTTGTACCAATAGGCGGTCCGGTTGCCGAGGACGATGGCGGCGTCCGGGTAGCCGTCGCCGGACAGGTCGCCGACGGCGACGTCGCTCGGGAGGCCGCCGGCACGCTGGATCGGGCCTTCCGCGCGGACGGCCCCGCCGGCGAGCTGGATGAGGGGGTAGAGGTAGGGCACGCTGGTGTAGGTGAGGGCAAGCAGGTCGAGCTTCCCGTCGAGGTTGAGGTCGGCCGCCTCGATTTGGAAGGGCGTGCCCAGCGAGAGCGGGTAATTCGAGTAGTTCAGCCAGTTGCCGCTCGAGAACCGGCGGACCTGGACGGCGGCGGGGGCGCCCACGAGGACCGCGAGGTCGTCCCGCCCGTCGCCGTCAAAGTCGCCGGCGACGGTGTCGTAGTTCGTGAGGGCGGTGTTGAAGGAGACGTTGTTGTTCGAGGTGACTGGCTGGACAAAGGGGGAATTGAGGTCGAGGTCGGTACGCAGCCCAAACTGGAGGGTGATGTTCGTGAGCGTGGCGTTGAGGGCCCAGGCACCTTGGCTTTGGTGGATGGCGTTGCGGAGCCTGTACCCCTGCCGGGCCTCGATGTCGAATTCCGCGGTCGCCGCAACCCCTTGGGCGGGCATCCGGAACCCGTAGCCGACGGCCTCCTCATTTGTCGTGATCCCGTTCTTCGTGACGTTGAACGCGTCGGACACGTTGCCGGAGGGGCAATTCTGCCAGAGGATCGTGTTGGTGCAGTTGAAGAACTTCGTGAGGGTGCTGTTCGCGTTGATCGCGGCGGCCGGGCCGGCGGGCAGGGGGAGGAAGAGGAGGACGGTTAGGAGGGCGAGGGCACGGAGGAAGCGCGGCGGCCGCTTCTGGCCTTCGATAGACAATGGCAACCCCTCGCTTGCGTTGCACAACCGTTCCCATCCAGAGAGCCTGGACGAAAGCCGTGTGAGATACGCGCGCTAACCCAAAGGACGCTATTTGAACATTATGGACTAGGGCCAGAGTGGATGGATTGCCGACTGGAAGGACGGGTTTCTAGGAGTCTGTCGGAGAACCACGCTCGCAAGCGTGAAACGTGACTATTTTGCTAGCGACGTAATTGCACCGCATCATGCCCAAGACCTTCCGACGGTTTGACCCCGACCAGACGCTCCTCCTCCCCGTGAACCTCCACGA
>JBGPNV010000133.1:0-7170 GCA_041487695.1 Thermoplasmata archaeon
GCCGCGGCGCTTGGGGCGAGTGCGTTCGTGGCGCTGCGGAAGCGGCAGGGCAAGACGCCTTGAGGTGCCCCGTCCCCGGGCGATCTTTGGCGGCGCAGGTCGCTCAATCGAAGAGCCGCGCCTGCTTGGCCGCTGCGCTCGCAGGCGTCCCGAAGTCCGCACTCGTGACCGGGTTGCCTTGCGTCTCGATCGCGGACCAGTCGCCCTTCTTGCGCTTGGCGATGTCGCCCTTGACCTTGAAGGCCGCGAGCTCATCGTCGTCCGGCGCCCGGACGCAGGCGAGCAGTTCCTCCTCGGAGCGCCCTTCGGGGTTCATCCACACCTTTGCAAGGTCGGATGTCAGCACGCCGACCATGCGGTCGTGGAAGTGGGAGAAAAACGCGTTTGGCGGGCGCGTGCAAATGGCAAACCCGAGTTCCTCCTTGCTGTCAAGGCTGGGGCCGACGAGAGCAGGGGTCCACAGGAGCTGGCGGTCCTTGCGCCCAATGAGGTAAGGGGTCTTCGCGCCGCCCTCCTCGATCCACTCGACAACATACGAGAGGCACGCGACCGCGTGGTGCTTCCCAAAGAAGCGCTTCCAGAGTTTGCTCTCCGTGAGGTTCTCGCTGCGCGCGTTGAAGGACATGAAGCGGCGCGAGAAGCCGAAGCGGGCGGTGACGAAGTCGACCTTGCCCTCCTTCCACAGGAGCACGGGGGCGCGCACGGAGGGTCGGATAAACGGGAGTCCCTGGGGCCATTCGAGCTTCGCGCGCTGGAGCGCGTCGACCTGCTCCATGTCCTCCGCGCGGATTCCGACGAGGCCGGCCATCGTTGAATGCCCAAGCGCCGCGTACGCAACCGGGGGCCCTTGGTTTTTTCCCCGTAGACGCTTCGAATAGTTCTTAGCCTGCCCGGGACTTTTCCGAGGGACGCCCAAGAGTCGGGCCATCACGGAGAGCGTGAAACGATGAAGGACCGCGGAACGCTTGCTTGCATTGCCGGTGCCGTTGTGCTGTGCTCCTTGGTTTCGAATATCCCCTTTGCGAGCGCCCTGCCCCCCGTTGCCGGCCCCGCGGGGCCGCAGGCCTTCCCGGAAAGCCCGGCCGCCGACACGTGGCCCGTAGCCCTCGCCTTGTCCGCGGATGGGACCGCCTTTATGATGTATAGCGAGTACGCCGGGGGTCAAACGTCGCTGAAGGCCAGCCGGTTCACGCCCACAGGCGGCTGGGAACGCGGCGTCTTCATCGAGACAAACTCGACGGGCAGCGCGGGCGGCGCCGACCTCGTGGCCGACGCGCACGGCAACGCCTACGCCTCGTTCAACCAGTTGGGGCCGCAGTCGGACGCCTACGTGGCGCGCTATGTGGCTGGCGAGGGCTGGCAGCCGCCGGAGCTTTTGGACAACCTGCCGGGCGAAGCCCAGCGGCCGAGCCTTGCCGTCACGCCCAACGGCACGCTCTTTGCTGCATGGTACCAGTTCGACGGCGCCTACTACAGCTCCTTCGTGCGCCGCTACACGCCCGCCGCCGGCTGGGGGCCCATCGTGAACATCGAGGCCCTTGCCGGCCACGGCTACAACGACCCGTCCATCGGGGTCGATGCGCTCGGCAACGCGATCTGCGTGTGGAACCAGGATGACAGTGGCGTGCTCATGACCTTCGCGAACCGCTACGTGGCGGGGTCGGGCTGGGGCATGGCCTCGGCCATCGAGACGAACCGGTCGAACACGGTCACCGCGCGCGTTTCCGTGGGCGCGGATGGATCAGCGCTTGCAGCCTGGACTAAGGGCGACTCCGGGGGCGCCCACGTTTACACGAACACCTACACGCCGGGCTTGGGGTGGAGAGGCCCCTTGCTCCATGCAAACACGACCTCGGGAATCCAGTCCGCGATCCCCCTTGTCGACTCGCAGGGCAACGCGCTTGTCGCTTTCACGCTCAATGACGGCGTCCGCTACAACGGATGGGCCGACATGTACAGGCCCGCCACGGGCTGGTCGGGAACCGCGCTCTTCGAGACGATGGACGGCAACCTGCCCAACCAGTTTTCCAAGGCGCAGGTATCGTCCGACGGCGCGGGCGACTTCCTCCTTGTCTATTCATCCTACGACGGCACGACTTCGAACGCCTACGCCAGCTGGTACGTGGCTGGCCAAGGGTGGGCGCCACCCGCTCGGATCGAGGACACCTCCGACACCGCGTACAACGCGGTGTCGGGCTTGGGGTCCCCCGGAGAGGGGTGGCTCGCCTGGGCGCAGTACAACGGGACGCTCAACTCGATCTGGTTCGCGGCGTTCCGGATTCCCGACATCACGCCGCCTCCCCTCGATTTCGCGGTCGGGACCCTCGGGCCTTCGGCCAGCGTAAGCGTGACCGGCTTGACTGAGCCCGGCGCGACCGTCGTCGTGAACGGCGTCGTGGCCGCGGTCGAGTCGGACGGGCACTTCCGCGTCCGGATCGCGCTTGCCGACGGGACGAACCCCCTTGCCGTTGTTGCGACCGACGCCTGGGGAAACAGCGCCCGGAGCTTTGCGAACATCACCTTCACGGACCCGTCCGCGGCGCTCCAAACGCAACTCGATGCGGCGAACGCCGCGCTTGCAAGCGCGCTTGGGCAAGTCGACACGCTTGCGGCAGACCTGAACGCCACGCAGGGCGACCTCACGGCGGCTACCGCCGACCTCTCTGCGGCCCAGGCTCACCTGGCGGCCGTCGAGGCCTCCGGCAACGCGACGCAAGCCGACCTCGACGCAGCCCAGACGTCCCTCACGGCGGCGCAAGCCTCGGTCACCGCCCTCCAGACCGCCCAGGCCTCGTTTTCGACCCAGCTTACCGCCGCAACCGCGAATGCGTCGGCCGCCCAGACCGCGGCGGCGGCCGCTCAAGCGGCCGCGTCGACCCAAACCGCCGAAATCGCGGCGAGCCAGGCGGCCGCCGATTCCGCGAAATCGAGTGCGGCAAGCGCCTCGACGATGGGGATGCTCGGTGCGGCCCTCGGCATTGTCGGCATCGCCGTGGGCGCCATTGCCCTCATGCGCGGGCGTGGCGGCGGGGGCGCAGGCGGCTCGGGCGGCGAGAAGAAGATCGAAGGGGCGAACACGAATCCCCTGTACAAAGACGAGGGCAGGGGCGGTCAAAATCCCCTTTACGAGAAGAAGGAATAGGGGGCCCGCTCAGGCCGTCTGCACGCGCAGGAGCCCGAGCACGACCATCCGTACGGGTGAGGGCACGAAGGGGGGCGCCATCGCCAGCCGGACCCAGGCGAACCTGGCCTTGGCGATGCGCCCTTTCACGTGGCACGACTGCGCGGCGAGGCCGGCCGCGTCAAGCACGGCGGCCGCGCGCAAGCGCATGAGGGAATCGGTCGCCGGCCGGAGAAACAAAAGTGACACCAGAAGGGCAGTAACCCTATTCCTTGAAGACCCGCCCCGCGCGGATGACCTTGCGGCAATTCGCGGCCCCGCACCGGCAGTTCATCGCCCACTCGGGGTCCTCCTCGGTCTGCGAGTAGTCGATGCACACCTGCTCGCCGCGGCGGATCGGCCGGAGCGCGACAATCGCGTGGCGCGCGTCGACACGCGCATTGGGGTCGCACGAGTGATTGACGAACCGGCCCGGGTTGTCGAGGTAGGGGTCGATCCACGTTTGGTGGCCGATGCCGTACCACCGGGAGCCGACGCGGAAGCGGTCGTCGTAGGCCAATTCCATGCGCTTGCCCTCGACCACGGCGATGCGCTCGCCCGCCCGGAAGGGCGACACGGCAAAGAGCCCGAGCCCGATCCTCGAAGTGGGGCGGATCGCGAGCCGGGGCCAGGGGTCGGTGTTGGCGGAGCGGGCCATGGGGGAACCCCCTGAAGGCGTGCCTACGGGAAAAAGGGCACGGGTGCGCTCGGGTCAAAACGGCTTGAACATCATGAGGTACTGAAGGACGGCGATCCCGCCGAGGCCGACGAGGAGGAGCGGCCACGGCTTCACGGCCGCAAGCTCGCGGTCGAGATCCTCGTCGGAAAGCGCCGGCACGGGCTCGTTCGCGCTCTTGGGCGCGAGGCGCGGCCCGGGGACGCCCATGGACCGGCGCACACGGCTGAAGTGGGAGGTTGCAAGAGGTGTCATGGCGAAGGTGATGGCGAAAAAGCCGATGAGCGCCGTCCAGAACCAGCGGGCGCCGAACCACTCGCCGAAGTAGCCCAAGGTGAATGCGGTCGCAAGCAGCGCGAGGAGCGCGAGGTTCATCCCAAAGGTCGAGGAGGCGGAAAGGTCGAGCAGGGCCGCGATCCGCTCGCGGTCCCGCTCGCGCCGGAGCTTGAACGCGACCGACGCCGAGGCGCCGTGGGAAAGGAGGAAGGCGAAGGCGCAAAAGAGGTGGACGCCGACGATCGCTCGGTAGAGCGTGTAGTCGAGCACAGGGTCCACCTCAGGCGACGTGGAGGTTGCCGACCATCCCCATGGAGATGGAGGGGAGCGCGAAGGTGAATGGGGAGAGGCTAGGCCCGGTGAGGAGGAGCGCGCCGCCGATTTGTCAGACAAGGGCGGCAAGGATCAGCATGGGCGGGTTGGGGCGGTCGAGAAGCCCGCGCTTCGGCGCGGCGGTCGGCCAAGCGGCACCCTCCGGTAGGCCGCTACTCAAGCGAGACCCGGGGGGCGGAAGCGCCGCAGGGGCTCCATTAATTCTTTGGCGCGAGGGGGCCTTGGCCGTGCCGCCTGGGGTTTTGGATTCATGGTGGAAAAATCGCCTTTTGGCCCCCGAGGTTCCCGGTGGTGGGAACATTCATAGTCGCACCGGCCCTTTGCGAAGCCCCCACGCCCTTCGGCGCAGGGATCTTGAAACAGGAGTGGAAAAAACTTGCCGAAATACATGGACGCACACCCGATGAAACCCCTCACGAGCAAAGTGCTGAAGTCGCTACAGAGCGCGCCCAAGGACGAATTTGGAATCGTGCACCACGACATCCTCTACAACGAGAAGGACAACAAGGTCTACTGCGTGCTCGAGGCGCCCAACATGGACGCGGTTTCGAAGCACCACGCGAAAGCCGGCCTGAAGTGCGACTGGATCCACGAAGTGCACTCGACGCGCGACTAGAAAGCCCGGCCGTTCCGGGGCCGCCCCTCCGGGGGCGGCCGCCCACTTTCTTTTCCGATTAGGACGACCGGCGCGCCCTACTCTTTCGGCTCCTCTCTGCCTCTGCTCCGCCGCGCCATGAGTCCGACCACGATTGCCCCGGCGCCGAGCGCGACCCCCACGAGGGCGACCAGCAAAGCCAGGCTGTCGGCGGCCGGCTGCGGTGTTGCGCCGACGTGAGCCAAGCTATGGTTCAGCGTATTGATCTCGAGTTCGAGCTGGTGCTGCTCGGCGAGGCTCGCGTTTGCCGACGCCTGGAGCGCGGCAAGCTGGTTCTGCGAGACCGAGAGGTTCGCTTGCGCCGCGAGGAGCTCAGCCTGCGCGCCGGCAAGCTGCGCTTCGGCCGCAGACAGGTTCGCCTGTGCGAGTGCAAGGTCCGCCACGAGGTCGGGGACGGGGTCGTCGAATGTCACCGTGCGGTTCGACGAAGCGGTGTTGCCCGCCGCGTCGGAGGCCTGCACAGAAAGCGTGTTCGCGCCGGGACCAAGGGACACGCGTACGGACCATGACCCGCCGGCCGCCACCGCCGCGGCCACTCCGTTCACTAAGACTCGTGCGCCGAGCTCGGTCGCCCCCGTGACGACGACCGTGCTCTGGGTGACGATGGCGCCGTCGGCGGGACCCGTCACCGATAGGGGCGGGGGCGTCGTGTCAAAAGGTGTGAAGAGGAAGCTCTCACTGGTCGCGTAGTCGAGCACAAGGAGCGCGCGGTCGCCCGGCATCAGGGCAAGGTGCGCGTCGCCCGCGTCGGGCGTGTCGGAAATCGAAGCGGCAACGCCCCACCCGCGGCCTGGCACGAAGCGAGCGTAGGCAGCCCCGTTGCCGTGGCTGTCGAGGTGGTGCCAGACGGCCGTCGCGGTCCCGTTTTCGCCGCCGGTGACGGCTGGGTTGCGGTAGTCCAGGTCCGTGTACCCGACCCGCGCAGCCGGCTCCCATCCCGAGCCCGCCTCGTAGCGCGCGGCCATCACCGCCGAGCCGTTCAAGTCGCCTTCGATCCAGGCAAAGGTCGCGTTGCCGCCAGGGTCGAGGGCGACCGAGGCCCGCGTGAAGGCGAGGCCCGACGAAGAGAGCGCGTGGATCGGCTCAAAGCCGCCCGCTGGCGTGTAGCGGCGCGCGGAGACGTTTTGGGAAAACGCGTAGTCCGTCTCGAGCCAAGCGACGAAGAACGTCCCGTCGGGGGCAGCGGAAACCACGGAGAAGAGGCTGGCCTGCCCGGCTGGCGCGGCGCTCACGTTCGTGGGAGCGGACCACCCGGAACCGGGCGTGTACCGTGCGAACCGCACGGCAGTGAGGTTTCCGTCGGATGCGGCCCACGCGAGGAGGAACGAGCCGCCAGGCCCTGCCTGGACCGATGGCAGGGCGCCGCCGTTCGGATTCGCCGGGTCCACGAGCGCGGCCGTCGACCAGCCGGAACCCGGCGTGTAGATGCGGGCGTGGATTTGGTAAGTACCCGACACATTCTCACTCCAGGCGGCGGCGGCCGTGCCGCCCTCCGCGACGGCCACGGACGGCCATGAGACTTCATTCGGGGGCTGCGAAAGCGTGGCGGCCGGGCTCCAGCCTGCCGCCGGCGTGAAGACGGAGGCACCGATCGATGCGTTGCCGGCCGGCGAGAGGACCCAGCCCGCGACCGCCGACCCGTCGCCGGCGAGAGCGCCGGTGGGCGTGGTCCAACCGTTGATGCCCGTCGCGTTGACGAGCATGTCGTCGCCCCAGCCCCTGCCGAACGAGTAGAAGGAAGCGTGGAGATTGGCCGAGCCGGTCACGTATTGGTAGCCGAGAGCAAAGGCGCCGCCCGAGTGGTTGGAGACGAGAATCGTTTCACTCGATGTGAGGAAGGGGTCGAAGGGCACCGGGACGCGCGGGCCCCAGCTGCCGTCCGTGTAGAATGGGACGGCCGCCGCGGGCGCCGGAAGGGTGCAGGCGGCAAGCACGAGGGCGGTCACGGCGACAAGCGGGCGCGCGGAGGAGGGGCGGGGCATGGCGGTCACGCGGGGACGCCAATCGGGACGAGGGTATTGAAGGTGAGGTGGCGGAGCGCACGCGCGCGTTTGGGGCGCTCAGGCCGGC
>JBGPNV010000134.1:0-7073 GCA_041487695.1 Thermoplasmata archaeon
AGGAAAAGAGCAGGCGCCCGAGGCGCGGGAAGTCGCCGAGCCCGAGCATCGTGCCGCTGCCAAGGGCGACCGCGTAGAATTGTGTCGAACCGAGGGCCGCGGCAACAAGCGAGCCGTCCGGGGAAATCGCCGCGTGGAAGAGCGAGGGGTTGAGTTGCGTGAGGTCGCCGACCTCGCCCCCCGCGCTGCGCGAGCCGCCGACTTCCTGCACTCGAAGGGAGGTCGCGTTGAGCGTGGTCACGACGGAGCCGTCCACGCTGAAGGCGGGGTCGTCGAGGTTGGCGAGCACGGCGTCCGGAAGGACGGCGCGCACGGTCCCGTCTGCCGCCATGAGGACGAGGCAAGCGCCGGCCCCGCCCACAAGGAGGTTGTCGGAAAGGAACGAGAACACGGCGCCCGCGCCCGCGCAGGTCGCATTGGAAGTGACCGGCGTGATCGTCCGCACGAAGGTGCCGTCGCCCGTCCAGAGTTCCGCGCGGCCCGACGAATAGGTGAGGGCGACGAGCTGGCCAGACGGGCTGATCGCCGCGTACTCGAGGACGCCCGCCCCAACGGGCACGGCGAGCCGAGTCGAGGTGTATCCAACGCCAGGCACGAGCGTGAATTGGGGGATGGGCCCGCTTGCCGGGGGCGCGCCGAAGCACCCGGAAAGTGCAGGGGCGATGAGCAGGCAGAAGACGAGGCCCGTCGGCGACCGGCGCGCGGCGCAGGTCGCCGGAGGTGCAAGCGTCAAGGCGGGGGCCACTGCGGCGCGCAGCGATATGAAACCCGGCACGAGCGGCACGAGGCCCGAGCGCCTATCTCCGTTCCGCCTGTCGACGGGAGGGCCCGGGGCCGAACCCTCCTCGAACCCGGCGGCGGGGAGCCACAACGCGCGGCTGGACGCAGCAACTCTCAGCCGTCGCGCTTTGTGGGGGGCGTAGCGCCCGGGTCGGCGACGGTAAGGGTGACGAACGGTTCGTCCCCGCCGCCTGGATCGCCCAGGTGCTCGCAGACGGAGAGAGCCCCCCCGTCGTCGGCGAGGAATACGGCGAGCAGGTGCTCACCCCCAAGCGCGTCCGCGGGGGGGAAGGCCCCGCCGGCCTGGAACCCGGCATGGCCCCCGGGCCGATCCCGGTCCACGATGAGCACGACGCTGAAAAAGGACTCGGGGGGGACCGTACCGTTCCCGGGATTGCGGATTCCGAGGCCATCGACCCACGCGCCGAACCTCCCGTTGCTCGACGCGAAAAAGTCGCTTTGGCTGGAGATCGTCCGCTCGCCGGTCGTGTTGCGTCCGGCCGCGATCGGCTCCCTCCCCGGATGTTCAAGATCTAGGAATGCCGCGGCATCGTCCCTCGGGAGACCGTAGGGGTCTCGGCCGACAACCCCCCACCGGCCGTCCGCCGAGACGCGCGCGTTCGTGTTTCGAGGAATGCTTGCAAGGAGCGCCGAGGTGTTCGCGATCAGGTCAACTCGGAAGAACTGAGTCACGCGGCCGGCGGCGGCAAGGATGGTGCCGTCTTCCGACAGGGCAAGCCTTCGGAACGAGCCGTCCTCGACGGTAACGCTCAGCACCCGATCGAGCGAACGGTCCCAGACCTCAACGAGGGGCTGGGGGTAGCGAACGGCCACAACCATCCCACCGCCAGCGACGGCAAAGTCCTCGATGTAGGCCCAGGTCTTGAATTGCCGCTCCCAGAGCAGCGCGCCACTCACGTCGTATGCGCGGATGGTGTCCCAGCAGGCGACGGCGACGGTAACCGCATCGAGAAAGCGCACGGCACCGAGGCCCTGGGAGCAATTTGTGCCGTTGGCCGTGAACGTGTTTTGGAACGACCCGTTCGACCTCCAAATTGCGACCGACCCGTCTAACATAGCAAATGCCAGGAGAGAGCGGTCAGGGCTGAGGTCCACGGCAGCGGGGCCGTTGGAGGCGTTCGACACATTTAGACGCAGGCTGTGGTAGCCGACGCCGGCCA
Source organism: Thermoplasmata archaeon (assembly GCA_041487695.1). Classification (GTDB taxonomy): domain Archaea; phylum Thermoplasmatota; class DTKX01; order DTKX01; family DATEUP01; genus DATEUP01. The sequence goes on from JBGPNV010000134.1 coordinate 1,962, forward strand.
CGAGGATTTCAGGTGGTGGCTCGAGGCCGTCGTTTCCGGACGGGGCTGGCGGGCCGAACCATCCGAGGCACCCCGAAAGGGGAGCCGCGAGGACGGCTACGGCGACAAGGGCGGCGAGGCGAGGGGCGGCGGGTGAATCCCGCCCGACCGTCGGAATCTCCTCACGCAAAGGGTCGCCTCCCCACAGGGGTGCCACAGCCGCGATAAAGGCTTTGGCCGGGCCCCGCCGCTTGGGGCCCATGGTCTAGCTGCACACTTCGCCCAGCCGCCCCAGCGAAGCCGCCGTCTTAATTTCCCGCGCGACGCGCCGCCCCGTGGACATCGCGACGCCGTGGGTGTAGGGAGTGTACGGCGACCCGACCGGGTACAAGTTCGTCCCGGCGACGATCCGCGCCGAGATCTCGAACACATAGAACTCAAGCTCGGGCGTGAGGATCGTCTCCAAACAAAATGGGCCCACGAGGCCCGGGTCGAAGAGCTCGATCGAGGTGTCCACGACGCCGGCGGCCCTCTCGAAGACGCGGTCGAGGAGCGACTCGCGGACGACCATCGGCTCGTTCCCCGTGACCACAAACGACCGCACGATCCCCGCGTCGTCCATCTCCTCGCGGGTGAACCCGAACCGGTGGAGTTCGTCGATGTTGCTCTCGATCCGCCGGTCGATGCCCATGAGCTCGATGGAGCCGCGCCCGGCGGGCCACGCCTTCTTGGAGAGCGGCGTGTAGAACATCTGGTGGTAGTAGCGCGCGCCGATGATGAATTCCTGAATCGTGAAGGTTTTGTCGGCGAGGTGCCGCTGCTTGATCTTCTTGTAGAAATCCGCGGCGTTCGTGACGATGAAGAAGTCCTTGCCGCCCTTCGCGCCGTAGTACTTGATGATGCACGGCCCGTCGATCTCGGAGGGGTCTTTGTAGATGCGGGGCACCTTGCAGCCGGCCATCTTGAGCCACCGGCGCTCGATCTTGCGGTCGCTCTCCCACTGCATCGAGGCCTTGTTCCCAAAGACGGGGACCTTGAGCTCCTTGGCGATGAGGTCGGCGCCGACGTATTCGACAAACGAGCCGTGCGGGATGAGGATCGTGTTCCTTGCGATGAGTTCGTCCTGGTGGTCGAGGAGCTCCTTGTAGGAACTGAGGAGCGTCATGTAGTCGTCCGGCCGTGCGCGGGGGAAGGCGTCGTAGACGCGCTTCTTTTTCGCAAGGACGATCCCGAGGGATTTGAAGCCCTCGAGGCGCGCGCCGTGGAAGATCTGGAGCGCCGTGTGCGAGCCGATCGTTGCGATCGTGAGCTTTGAGGGGTCGTATTCGGAGAGGATTTTGTCGACGGGGCGGCGGCCGACGGCGGGGCGCCGCGGACGCTTCGGAGCGGTCTTCCCCATTACCGCGCAATCATGGGCGCGGTATTTCAGAATTGCGCGCAAGGACCCGGTTGGCCCCTCACTTGTCGAGCGCCGCCGCCCGCCGTGCAAGCTCCTGGACGACCGCCCAGGTGCGTGTCGTGGCCCGTACTCCCAGTGCCTTCTCAAGCGCCGGCCCCGGGTAGCCATAGCGCCCCTTGAGAGGGTGGCCGGCGCTGTAGACCTCCGTGGGCTTTTGGACCAGGTGTTCGAGCCCGGGCGCGTTTTCTGGCGGCCGGAGGCCCGCCTTCGGCGCTCGCTCGAGGAACGTCACGTAGCGGTGCGTGTCTTGTCGCTCCGGGCCCCGAAAGGGCGCGCCTTTCACTACCCTCGCCATCTGGGCCGAGTCACGCAGGGCGACGACCGGTTCGGTGGTCATGTAACGGGCGAGGCGACCCTCGAGGGCCTTCTGAACGGCCTCGGCGGATCCGCCCCTCACGCGGAAGACCGCGTTCCCACTCTGAAGATAGGTAGAGCCCTCCTCGAAGCCCAGGGAGACCATGTCTTTGCGCAGCGACTCCATGGGGACGGTGTTCCGGCCCCCGACGTTCACGCCGCGGAGGAGCGCGACGTAGGCGGTCATCTACGCACCCTTGACCTTCGACCGCCCCGACGCCCGGTATTCCTCGAAGGTCCCATCGTCCGCAGTCCCCGTGGCCGCCTCGAAGACGCGCGCCGCAGATTTCCAAGCCTTCTGCGGGTCGAGTGTCTTCACGAGCATCCGGCCGTCCTCGTAAATCGAGGTCTCCACGATATCCTCGCGGGACGCAACGACGAGTACGCCGGCGTTTAGCACCTCGAAACGCGAGGCGCGCAGGACCTCCTCGACCCTGTCGAGCCTGAGGTCGACCGGCTCGGCGGGCAGGACCTCCAGGGCCCCCTTCGTCCTACATGGCCGAATTTCCCTGAAGATCATAAGGCAAGGCCTCCCGGACGGCGCGCTGCTTCATCCCCTCGAAGTCGACCTTGGCCGCCTCCGCGTCCGTGCGGAGCAGCGTCGCGTTCGTTACGGGCTTGTCGGGGACGATCGTGCAGCAGACGCCGGGCCCCGTGGAGATCGAGTAGGTCCCGATCTTCTTGGCAATCGCCTCGATGGCGGACTTGTCGAAGCCGATGAGGGGGCGGAGCATGGGGAGTGCCGGCGCCACGTTCTCCGACTCGATGTTCGGCAGCGTCTGCGAGGCAACCTGCCCCAGGGACTCGCCGGTCGCGATGAACGTGCAGCCTTCCGCGCGCGCAATCTCCGCGGCCACCGACCACATCATCCGGCGGCAGAGCACGCACTGCATGTGGCGGTCGGCCTTGCGCGCGAACTGGACTTGGTTCGCGCCATGGGGCGCGACCCAGAGCTTGATGTCCTGCCCGGTGACCTCGGAGAGCTTCTTGATGAGCGCGGGGGCCTTCTCGAACTGGTTGTCGTCGGTGAAGGGGCGGTTGTCCATGTTGATGGCGACGAGCTCGAAGCCCTGGCGGGCGAGCAGGTAGGCTGCCACGGGCGAGTCGATTCCGCCGGAGATGAGCATCCCGACCTTGTGGGGCACGAGGCTGGCGAGGCCCCGACTTCGATTAAACCTTTGCCTGCCCGCGCCCGAGGGCGCTCAAAAGGCGAGAGCACGCCGACCCTTCGGTGCAGTCTCAAAGCGGTGGCCGAATCCGGTTGGGCGGGGCTGTCTGGTCCCACGATGCGGGCCGAGAGGGCCGCAAGAGACCGAGCAGGGGAATGCTGAGGAGCATCAGAACCAGCCCCGGCACGAGAAAGAGGCTGGCCGCGTCGGGCCAATCGAGATCGCCGGGCGTGCGGGGAACTCGGGTACTTGCAACCAACCCGGCGGCCATGAGGGCAAGCCCAAAGAGCGCCGTGGCGATTCCGGGCCATCGCGACGGGTAAGCGGCGATCGCGGTCCCACCTCACCCGACGTACCGCGCGTAAATCGCCTTCGCCCGGCCGGGGTCCTCCGTGCCGTGGATGAGCGCGCGGCCGTCCGGGAACACGACCACGTCGTGCCCCTCAGCGGTGAAGCGGAGAATGTGGTCCATGTGGCGGACCGAAGCGGTCTTGGGTAGGCGCTCCTCCACCGATTTGAGGTCGACGCGCGTCCCGGCCCTGGGCCGGAGCTGGAGCACGTTGCGTCCGCACAGTTCGACGACCTCGTCGGCCTTTCCCTCGAGGTGCCGGAAGCTGCGGGCGCCGCATGCTTGGCAGGTCGCGCGCTTGGCCATCTCTACGGTCTCGATGCCCGGCGAGCGCATGTCGAAGTTGTAGAGTACGGGCTCCACGGGCTTGCCGACGAGTCGGAGGAGTGTGAGGTTCGCCGCGAACGCCGCAACGGTCGTCGTGAGTGTGTTGAGGACGCCCACCGTGTCGCAGGTCGCGAGCGCCCCGCGCGGCGGCTCCGTCGGGAAGACGCATTCGAAGCAGGGGCCGGTGGGGGACGACGGGAAAACCATCCCGTAGGTGGCGACGGCCGCCGCGTATGTCCAGGGGATTGCGTGCTTCACGGAGAGGTCGTTCATCACGAACCGCGTTGCGAGGTTGTCCGTGCCGTCGACCAGCGCGGAGGCGCCCTCTACAATTCGTTCGGCAGCCTTGGGCTCGAAATCGAAAGCGTGCGCCGACACCGTGATCGACGAGTTGACCTCGCGCAGGCGCCCCGCCGCGGCCTCGGCCTTAGGGCGGCCCACGTCGGCCTCGTCGTAGAGTGTCTGGCGCTGGAGGTTCGTGAGGTCTACGACATCGCGGTCCACGACGCGGATATCCCCGACGCCCGCCCGGGCGAGGAGGTCGGCCTGGACGCCGCCGGTCGCGCCGACACCAACCACGACGACCCGTGCGGCGGCGAGCTTCTCCTGGCCTTCGCGCCCGATGTCCGCGAGCAGAACCTGCCGGGCGTAGCGATAGGTCGGGTTGTCCGCAGGCTCGGGGTTCATCCGACCCTTGACCCCGAAGCCCGGCCATAAACCATGGGTCGAGCGGACGCGGGGCGTCCCAGGCGCGTCCCAGCGGCAGGACGCGCGCGCAAGGTCCAAATAGTGTGGGCCGAGGTCGAGAAGCGGCCGGGTTGGCCGGGGCGGGATTTGAACCCGCGCTGACCCTGACGAGTCAACCGATCTTCAATCGGGCCCTGTCGCCTGACTTAAGCCCCCCGGCCATTTTTTCTTTTCCTTTTCAGCCACCCCTCGATGTTGGGGCTAGCCCATTCTCGCGCCGGGTTTTTGACGGGGGTGGGGGGTGAGCGAAAGCGCCCAGAAGTTGCGAACGCACGCTAGGGACCTGTAAAGTAGAGCCGCGGAAGGGGATCGAACCCTCGACCTGCTGATTACGAATCAGCCGCTATACCGCTAAGCCACCGCGGCGTGGAGGTTCGCGCAATCGGGCGTGCCGTATAAAACCATGTGCTGGCCGCCGTTGCTCACGCCCGGCGGTGCTTGATGCGGCCCTCAAGGTGGAGCTTCTTGGATTGCGCGAGTGCTTCAAGCACGGGCATGGGCTCGCCGCCGAGGTGCGAGATCAGGGCGCCCCCGCCGGTCGAAACGTGGTCGACCTTGCTGGCCATCCCGAGCTGGGTGACGAGCGCAGCCGTGTGGCCGCCGCCATCGATGGTGGCGTCGATGCAGCGCGCTCCGGGTGTCAGGTTCAGGAGATCGAGGATAACCGCCGTGAGGATCGGGAGGTGCACCGGCGCATCGGTCATGCTTCCCCACGACTAAATGTGTCC
>JBGPNV010000135.1:0-7020 GCA_041487695.1 Thermoplasmata archaeon
CCGTGGGCTCGAGGATAAGGACCGTCGGCTTCGTCGTGTCCGGCGCCGCGCCGAGTGTCGCGCCCGAGACGGTCGAGCGCGGCCCTTCGCCCATCGCGTTGAGCGCGCTCACCTGGTAGTAGTACGCATGGTCGAAGGCAAGGCCGCTGTCGGTGAATTCCCCTTGGACGGGAAGGGTGGTAAGCAAAGTCGCGTTGCCGCCCGCTCCGCGGCGGTAGACGGCAAAGCCCGTGAGCGGCGCCCCTCCCGTGTCAGCAGGGGCGGTCCATCGCAGCGTGACATTGCCCCGGCCTGCGGCAATCTCCTCGATGTTCGGGGCGCCGGGCGGTCCGAGCGGCCTTACCGACGCGTTGCCGCTGGCTGGCCCCACGCCATAGTCATTCACCGCGCGGACGGCGTAGGCGTACGTGATCCCGTTCGTGAGGCCGGTGTCCTCGAAGAACCGCAGGTCGCCAAGCGAGCCAATGAGCATGAGCGGCCCGCCCGCCGCAGCCCGATAGACATGGTAGCCCGTGATCGGCGAGCCCCCTGAGCTTACCGGCTCCTCCCAGGAAAGCGAAGCCCGCGCAGGCGCAGCCGTGGCGTTGAGGGACCGGGGGGCAGGCGGCGGGCCCACCGGCATCGCGTCGAAGGCGCCGGTTGTGGGGCCCTCACCCGCTGCGTTGACGGCGGAAATCGTGTACGCGTAGACGAGGCCGTTCGTCACTTCAAGGTCTTCGTACCCACCCGCGAGGGTAGGGGATGCGACCAAAACGGAAGGCCCGCCGGACTGGCTCCTGTAGATCCTGTACCCCGAGACCGCGAGGCCCCCGTCGTCCACGGGCTCGCTCCAACTGACGGTCACCTTGCCTGCGCCTGGACTTGCCACTGCCCCTCCAGGCGCGGCCGGGGGACCCACCGGCGTCGCGTTTCTCTCGGCCGAGCGGGCGCCCTCTCGGAAGCCGTTGAGGGCGGCCACCTGGTAGAAGTAGCGGACCCCATTCGACGCGCCCGCGTCCGTGAAGTTGCCCACGTAATCGACCGAGGCGAGCAGGGCCAACGTGCCGGAGGACGTGCCCCGGTACACATTGTAGCCCGTGAGGTTCACACCGCCGTCGTCGGTCGGCGCCGCCCACGAAAGGTCGACCCGGTGGTCGCCGGGGCTCGCCGTGAGAGCAAGCGGCGCGGAGGGCGCCGTTGGGACGGCAAACCGGTTGGAGAAAATCTGGAAGCGGGCCCCGTTCCACTCGTGCCAAACCGCAGTTGCGTTGCCCCCGCCGTCGACGGCCACGCGAGGGCCGAAGGCGTTTCCCGCATCGTCTGTCTCGAGGAGCGCCGCGTTGCCCCACCCAGCGCCCGGGACGAAGCGGTTGCCCCAGAGGTTGTAGCGGGCCCCGTCGTACTGGTACCACACAGCGACCGCGTTGCCGGCCGCGTCGACCGCCACGGCCGGCAGAGCCGCGTCCCCTGCGTTGTTCTGCTCGAGGAGGACGGGCGAGCCCCAGCCGCCGCCCGCAACGTAGCGGTTCGCGAGGATGTTGAAGCGCGTGCCATCGTAGTGGTACCAGACGACGACCGCGTTGCCCGAGGCGTCCATCGAAACCTCGGGGGCCTGCGCATCGCCCGTGTCGTTGCGCTCAACGAGGGCGGCAGCGCCCCACCCGAGCCCGCGCTGGTACCTGGAGGCCCAGATGTTCGAGCGCGCGCCGTCCGACTGCTGCCATACCGCCACCGCGTCGCCCGCCAGGGTCGCCGCGACCTTGGGGGCCGTTGCCCACCCGAAATCGTCGCGTTCGAGGAGCGCGGGGGCCCCCCAACCCGAACCCGAGGAAAAACGCGCCGTCCAGACGTTGTAGCGCGTCCCATCGAATTGGCTCCAGACCGCAATCGCCGCGCCGCTCCCGTCGAGGGCAACCTGGGGCTCCTGGGCGTCGCCCACGGCGTTCTCGATGAGCCCGGGGGCGCCCCAGCCGACCCCCTGCGTATACCTCGCGGAATAGATGCTCGTGAAGTTCCCGTCGCCCTGCGACCAAACGGCGGTCGCGTTCCCGCCGCCGTCTTCGGCCACCTGCGCGCCTTGGGCCCAGCCGAGGTCGTCGTGTTCGAGGAGCGCCGCGCTTCCCCAACCGAGGCCCGGCGCATAGCGCGCCGCCCAGATGTTCGTGCGCGTCCCGTCGGACTGGCGCCAAACGACGAAGGCGTCGCCCTGCGCGCCTGCCGCCACTTGGGGCAGGACCGCGTCTCCTGCGTTGTCCGTCTCGATGAGAAGCGGAGTTTCCCAGCCGCCCGAGGGCGTGAACCGTGCGGCCCAGATGTTGCTCCGGACGCCATCCCATTGGTACCAGGCAGCAAACCCGTTGCCCGCGCCGTCGAAGGCGATCGAGGGGGACTCGGCCGAGCCATCCGCGTTGGACTCGAGGGTCGACGCTGTGCCCCAGCCCGAGGGCCCCGCCGCGCCGGCCACCGGCACCGCGAGCAAGGCCAAGCAAACGCCGACGCCTGCGACCTGCCCTGGCGTCAACTTGATTGGAACCGCCGCGCCTTCTTGGGACCGGACCCTGCTGGCAAGGCGCGCCCGGGGCGCCGACTGACGGCAGGACTCTAAAAGCCTTGCGCTGCGCGCGGTATGACCCCCGACCTTCGGGTTTCGCGAAACGAGGGAAAGGGCGCCTTTCGGGCGGGCCCCTCGAATCACGGCGCCCCCCCCAACGACCGCGGTTCGGGTTCAGGCGATAGCAAAACGGGCGGTGCGGCGGTTCGCAACCATTATCTGTCCTGTGTCAGGTGGCCTCGCCCGATGGAAGTCCTAGAGTTTGAGAAAAAGATTCTCTTGATTGGCGACGGAAGCGTGGGCAAAACCTCGATGGTGCGCCGGTTTGTCATCGACAAATTCGATGACAAATACATCGTGACCATCGGGACGAAGACGTCGCGAAAACCCATGGAGTTCAAATTCCCCGCGGCAGGCCTCCACATCAAGCTCCAGCTCGACATCTGGGATATCCTAGGGCAGTCGGGCATGGAGCGCGCCCACCGCATGTATTTCAAGGGTGCAGAGGCGGTCATCATCGTCTGCGACGGCACTCGCCGGCCGACCTTTGACTCGGTCCCAGGCTGGGCCAAGAGCGTCTACGAACTCTGTGGGCCGATCCCCGGAGCCTTTGCCGTAAACAAGGCGGACCTGAAGCCGGAATTCCAGGTTACCGACGAGGAAGCCACGGCGCGCGGCAAGGCACTCAACCTCACGCTCTTCCACACCTCCGCCAAGACCGGGCTGAACGTCGAGGCCGTTTTCCAGACGGTAGGTGAATTCCTGTGCACCCCGATCGTGGCGAAGTACTCCGGCCCCCAGCAGCCCGCCGCCCCCGGCGACGCGAAGAAAAAGGGCATGTTCGGGCGGTAGGCCCAACCTTCACTTGGCGCCTGCCGCCTTGAAGTCCGCCTCGAGCGCCCGCCTGTAGTTTGCCCACCCCTTCTCGAACCGCGCGTGGTTTTCCTCGCGCGTCTTTAAGGGGCACAGGGGTTTCGTGATCGTGGTCCCCGAGATCGTGAGACGGGTCGCCCGCGCCATCGGTTCCAGGTGGTAGTGCAGGTCGTAGTCGTAGACCGTGCCCTCGCCGTGGGCCTCCCAGGAATCGGGCGGGTGGAGGTGCACGGTGACCTTGCGCTTGTTGAGCGGAGGGCCTGTCGATTCGTCCTGGAGTTTCACGAGGGTCGGGCTGCGCTCCACGACTTTGCGGGAGGTGAGCGCGGGGTTGATCGACTTATCGGTTTCCTGGTAGTCCGTGAGCCAGGCGTAACAGAACGAGAGGGGCGCGTGGAGCTCAATTTCGAAGAAGCTGGGGAGGCGCACCATGGGGTCGAGAAGCGCGGGCGGGCGCAAAAGGGTTTGGGGCGTCAGCTGGGCTCACCGGGTCGTCGTCGCACCTGACAGGCCCCCGGTCAAGAAAGCTCCGTGTCCCCAGCCGCTTGCTCCTCATAGGACAAAGCCTCAATTCCGACCCACGCCGATGACGCTCCGCCATGCGAACAACGATCCAAGTCGAAGGCGCGCTTGGTGACCGTCTACGGGCACACGGCAGGGCGGGAATGACCTGCGACGAGATCCTAACCAGCCTCTGGGATGCGGTCGCCCGATCGGAATTCCTCCAAGGGACCCGCCGGCGGCTTCAGACGCTGGCTGGCACGGACCTCGTCGATCTCCAGGCGATCGGCTGACCCGACGCCTCCACCCGTCCCCACCTCGGCCCCGTCAGCCTCTCGATCCTCGCCGACGCGGTCGCGGGGTCTGCACAGGACTCATGCGCGGCAGCTCGGAACTAGTCCTCGCCATCCACCGCTTCCGCCTCGGCCTCCGCGCTGCTGTCCATGCCCGTCCTCAGGCGCGCCCCCGTCCGCACCATCCGCGCCGTTTGCGCAAGCACGATCGGCGCCATCAGGCGCGTGTAGGTCTCGAACAGCCCCGCCACGGCCTCGTTCTCCGCGTGCTCGCCCGCCAGGGACACCTCACGAGCGCCTCGCCCGTCTGCCGGCGCCTTTGGCGGCCCCAACGCGTCGCCGAAGGCCGCAACGTGCTGCCAGCCCTCGCCCGAGCCGCCTGTCGCCGTGCGCCGAAGTTCCCTCCAGAGTTCGTCGGCCCCGATCTCGCCCTGAAGGTGCCGCATCAGCAGCGCCGAGTGCAGGTGGGGGGGCGTTTCGTCGAGGCTCGGCGGGAGCGCCTCGCTCCTCTGGACGATCACCTTCTTCCCCATGAATTTCTCGGAGAGGAGTTCGCGCAGCCGCCTACGGTACTCCGCCTTGATGCCAAGGAGGTCGGCCTGCGCGTCGGTGGCCGCTCGGAACTCCACGATGCGCCCGGGCCCGCGCACGGCAACCTCGATGAGCAGCGGCGCCGCCGACGGCTTGATGCGCCCCAGGTACCAGGCCTCGTGGTAGGCCGGCGCCTGCGCGGCGAACTCCAGGAGCTTGAGCAGCCTCTCACGTTCTACGACCTCCTTCGCCCTCTCGAAAGCGAACGCCGGGTCCACCGCCCGCGTGAAGCGCAGCCGCCAGATGTCCCGGGCGTCGCCCTCGCGCAGCATCACATGGCGGGCGAGCCACAGGGGGTCCTCGTCCGGCCGTACGATCTTCGGCAACTCGACCTTTACCTCGATCGTCCGCGCCTTCACCTCCCACCCATTCGACGCGCGCAGCGCGAACGTGAGCGGCCCCGTGCGCGGCTCCTGGGGTTCGAGGCGCAACTCGATCAACTTCTCGCCGGGCTCCAGCGCTTCCATCAGGTGGACCGCCGAGGCGCCCACCGCCGCGCCGGTGCCGTAAAGGGCCGCCGGCCGCAGGAAGTCCTTGGGCGACTCGAAGGTCACCGACACCCCGCGCGCGCTCTCGCGCGTGAAGTTGCGGAGGCGGAGGAGCAGGAGGACGCCCGGCCCCCTGGGCTCGAGCGTCGCATGGACGAAGAGGCGCGAGGAAACCGGCCGCTCGGGCTTGAAGGGAAGGGGCTCGCGGAATGCGCGCGCAAGCCGCGACGGCGCCGCGGAAAAGACCTGGGAATCCCCCGGCGCGGCACCCAGGTGCGCCTTGTAGGCGTCCTCGAAGTCCCGCACGGCGCGCAGCGCCCGCGCCGCATCGTCCGGTGGAGGCGGTCCTTCGTAAAGGAGGTGGAGGACGACCCGGTCGCCAGCGACCGACAGGAGGTGCCCTTCGATCACCGGCCGCCCCACGGCTCCTCGGGGGGGCAGCAAGCCCTCGGCCGAGATCCGCGACGCGAGCACCAGCGACTGCGGCGGCGCCGCCGGTGATCCGTCGGCCGGGGGCCTCGCGTGGTACGCGACGAGGAAACGCCCCGCCCCGTCGGTCACGCACACGTACCGAAACGGCAGCGTCGGGCTTTCCGGGGTTCCTGTCGACGCCTTCTGGCTTATCCGAACCCCCCGTCCCCCGTTCATGGTCATCCTATGAGAGATTTTCCCCCGCTTTCCCGCCCCACGCCCCGCTTGCCCAAGCGCCGCGAATCTGCTCGCCCGTCCGCGAGTGGATGTATTCGACCGCCTCGCGCCCCAGTTCGCCCGGGACCGACTCGAGGGTCGTGCCGTCGACCATGGTGAGCGTCAATTGGAAACGCCCGGGGCCCCTCTCCCGCGCCTCGCCGTGCGCGACCTGCGCCCAAACGACAAACCGCCGAAACCGCAGGAACCGCCGTCTTTCCGTGGCGCGGAGCCCCTCCTCGAAAACCTCAAGGGGCTTCTGCGCCGCCCGGGAAGCCGCGTCCAGTGCAAGGACCGGATAGGCGACCGCGACCGCGCCTAGCGTCGCGAGCACCGCGACGGCTGGCGCGAGCCCCGCAAGGGCCACACCGGCCGCCGCGACCCCGAGTCCGAGCGCGCCGCCCCGCGCCGCCCGCGCCTGCCCACGCGCTCGTTGGTTCCAGGCGTCGACAACCTTGGCCTCTCCCGAAAACAGGGGGGGCCCCGCCGGGCCTTGCGCCACCTTGACCGGCGGCAGCCGGTCGCGCACGATCGGCGTGCCCCTAACCATCGGGCGGACTCTCCTTTCCCACCGCATCGAACACGGCCCGCGCCGCGGCCGCCTTGGCCTTGACCTCGTCCCATCGCCTCTGGAGCGCGGCAAGGCCCGCCGCGTCCACCTCCCCTGGCGCACCCTCGATGACTCGCGAGGGGGAAAACCGGACCAGCAACCGCTGGTTCGCCCCAAGCGCGGGTTCGAACTCGATGGCTTCGACCCGGCTCCAGGGCACAAACCTCCGCCTGCAGAAGAAAAGCGCCACCTCCGTCCCCGACACCCCGTCGTCGAAGGCCTCCACAGGCGTCATCCACTTGCGCTTCCCCACCGCCAAGTGCGCGACAATGAAGCCGCTCGAGAGCCCGCCGAAAGAGACCCCGACCACAAGCACGTCGGTCAGGTGCAAAACGGAGATCGCGACCCCGAGGCCCACGATCCCCGCCAAGAACACGCCCTCCACGAGGCGCCGGCGCCGCCTGATGGGGCGCGTGAACCGCAGGACCGCCGCCTCGTCGCCGACGA
>JBGPNV010000136.1:0-7001 GCA_041487695.1 Thermoplasmata archaeon
CGGGGGAGCTGCCGGCGGGGGGCTGGCTCGGGGTAGCACGATGGGAGCCGGAGGTGGGGGCGGGGAAGGCGACGGTGGCGGGGGGCGGGGCGCTTGCGCCGCGGGAACCGAGGCCGGCGGCGGCGACGGGCGAACCGGCGGAGGTGCGGCGGCCGTGGGCGGCGGCGACGGGCGAACCGGCGGAGGTGCGGCGGCCGTGGGCGGCGGCGAGGGCCGCGCGGGCGGCGGGTCGGTCGTGAACCGCGGCGCTTGCGGGCGCGGCGCCACCGCAGGGCTCGCCACGGGCTTTGGCGCCGGCGGCGGGGCCTCGACCCGCGCCCGGCGCATCACCCTTCCGGCCTCGCCGTAGTACACGTACTTCCGCGCATCCTCGACGGACACCTGAATCGTGCGGCCATCGTTGAGCTTGACGAACCTCTTGCCGGGGGGCGCATCCACGGTGCCCACCTTCCCCGCTCTTTCAAATACCTTTCGCGGCCCGCCCTGCTGCGCGTCACTTCTGGCGCCTGGCAATCGCCTTGCGCCGCGCCTTGCGCCGCACCTTCAGGATCTCCGTGGCCAGTTCCTGCGGCATCCGCCTCGGGAAAAACACGTGCCAGACCCAGAGGTAGACGAGCGCCGCATAGACGAGCATTCCCCCCACCATCTCGAGCTGCCCCACCCCGAGGCGGTAGGTGAACGCAAACGCCCCGAAAGGCACCTGCAGCAGCGAGGCGAGCACCACGCCGCGGCGCCTCGACCCCTCCGCGAAGAACGTCCCAACGAGCAGCCCCTTCGAGGTGTGCAGGAGCACGAAGGCCGTGGCGAGCCCCAACATCGCGATCAAGCCCCCCGCGTCGGTCGCGGCAAACGACACGTCGGCCATCGACCGGAACGTTTCGACGAACGCGAGCCCGAGCGCGAGTGCGCCCCCTCCAATCCCGAAGTAGATCGGCGAGGCCGGCTGCCTCGCGAAGAAGTCCCGGTTGAAGACCACGACGATCGAGTAGGTCTCGATCGCCGGGTAGAGCCCCATGAAGGCGAGGACCCCGAAGCCCCCGAGGATGAGCTCCACATCGAGGGTAAGGTGCGCCAGCCCTACGGCAAACCCCAGGATCGCGGGGTAGAAGAGCGCACCCCCGAGCTTCGGGTCGTGCATCGCGTCCTCGTACGGCACGATGCTCCTGTAGAGGAGGTACATGATCGGTGGGATGCACACGAAGCCCGCAAAGAGGAACGCTTGGCCGGGCAGCATCTTAGGGCCGCTCCCGTCGCTTCCGATGGTGGCGCCCCCGATAAAGGGTAAGGCCGACTTCGGGGGGCCCTCGGCGCGGCCCCCGCGCCCCGCAAGAGCTTGGGGCCCCGGGCCTCAGCCTCGGGCCTCAGCCTCGGGCTCTACGCGCGCCTCTTGCGCTTCACATCAATGTCGCCGTCCGTCTCGCCGGCGCGCCTCTCCGTCTCCGTGTCCGACGAAGTCATCTTCGCCGGCCGTTCGGGCAGGGCGTCCTGCCGCCCGGTGTCGCTCGCGCCCCTCCGGTGCCTGCGCGTGTCGATCTCCGCGTCCATGTCGCCCGGCGCGCTTGCCGCCTCCGTCTGCCGCGACGCAAGGACCCTCGACCACTCCTCCTCAAGCGCCAGCATCTGCGGGTCGTCGGGCGCGGGCGGCGCCGTCGGCGCCGGCCTTGGCACGGCCACCGCGGGCCACTCTTCCTCGCCTGGCGCTTTCCCGCCCTCGCTGAGCCGCGCCCCACCCTCGCCTCCCACCGCCTGCATCCCTCTGCGCCTCGTCACAAAGGCGCGGAGCGCCAACGCGCCTGCCGCGACCGAACCGAGGAGGATGAGCCAAAGGCCCCAGGCGCCTCCGAATTCCCCGCTTGTCGAGGGAGGGTTGTTCGTCGGCGGCTCCGCCTGCGCGGCCACCTGGATCCGGAGCGGCTGCGACACGGCCCACTTCGTCCGGTTGCGCGCCTCCGTAGCCACGACCCGCACGTCGGAGAGGTTCACCTCGAAGCTCCCATTCACCGTGAGCCAACCCGTCACGCGGTCCATCGAGACGCCCTCGACCGTCGAGGTGAGCGCATAGAGGAGCGCGTCCCCCTCCTCATCCTCGAAGAACGGCGCCACCTCGACCGTCTTGGCAAGCCCCCGCGCCGTCGTCACGTTCTGGAGGCCCCCCTTGTAGACGGGACCGTCGTCTCGCGGTGCAACCACGGCCCACACGCCAAACGCGAGCGATCCCCCCGAGGCCCCCGAGGGGTCCGTGAGCGCCACGACGGTGAGCTGCTCAAGCGCCGTGTCCTTTGTGAACGACATCCGCCAGCCTACGCCCTGCGAGCCGTCGAGCCGCACGATCGACTCCAGCGGCCCGGCCTGGAAAGGCCCCGTGCCCGCGATCGAGATGTTGTGCACGAGCGTCCCGGCGAGCGCCGGGTCCTCCGCGAAGGTCCCGTCAACCACGTTTTCGTCGTCCTCGTCGAAGTACTGCACCCGGTCGATGTACCGCGAGCGGCCGTCAAAGCCGACCTCGACCTCCATGACCTCGACCCCGTCTTTGTCGCGTATCCGCGCTCGTTCGATGGGCCAGAAGTCCCGCGCCCGCACATTCCCCGGCCAGGTCGGGAACGCAATCCTGACGGCCGTCAGGCCCACGAACGTGACATGGGCCGAGTCGACAGAAAGCGGCGCGCGGGCGGGGTCGATCGCGAGCGGCGCTAGGGCCCACCCCAGGTCTTCGAGGCGTGCGTTGCCCGCGACAATCGCCAGGCGCCCCACGCGCGGCACCTGCCCGCCGTCCTCTACCTGGACGGCCCAGGTTGTGCTCGCGCTCTCCTCCCCCGAGCGCACGGAAAGCGCGATGAGCAGAGCGTTGCCCGGGTAGTCGGGCGGCACATAGAGCGTCAGGTTGTAGCCCGAGACGGACGCAAGCGGGTGTGTCGTTTCGAACGAGAGGTTCCGGAAGTCCGTGATCCTCCCGGCATAGCGCAGGAGCTCGATCCTGTGCGGGATCCCCCGTGCAAGCGGCGTGGGCGAAAACGGCGCGATGTAGAGGCCCGTGGGCGCGGGCAGCACGGAGACATCGACCGCGACCGTCTCGTTGCCCGTCGTCGTCCGCACGTCGAGCGCGACCCGGTCGGAGCCCGCGGCAAAGTCCCCCGGGTAGTCGAACGCGAGCCACTCGCCCGAGGCCGAGAGGTTCACATGGGGGTGCGGCGGGCCCGCCAGCGTGACCGACCGTACGCGCGAGAGGTTCCCCGTCGCGAAGTCGAACACATCCAAGAACTCGGCCTTGCCCGGCAGGACCTTCACGAGGGGCAGCTCCCGGCCGAACACGGGCACCTCCGTCGGCAGGAAGAACACGTCGAACGCCTGCGTGTCGGCAAGCACGCCGTCTGTCGCTGCCACGACGATGTGCACGGAGCCTATCCGCTCGGCCGAGGAGGGGCTCCATACGAGCAGCCCCGTCGTGCTGTCAATCATGACGGAGGTCGGCGTGGGCGGCAGGAGCGAGTAGCGCAGGACCGCGCCCGGGTCGCCGTCGATCGCACGCGCGAGGACCCGCAGCGTGTCGGTTGCGCCGAGCAGCTGGGCGCCGATGTACTCGAGGACGGGCGGGTCCTCGACCTGGCGCACCGTGAGCGTCGCGGTTTCCGAGGTGACGGCTTGTCCCCTCGCGTCGAGGGCCCCGAAGACGAGCTCGACCGTCCCCGTCCAGTTGTCGTTGAGGTCGCCCGTGAGGGCGTCGACCGACAGGGTGTGGCCGTCCGGCAGGTCCACGGCCACATAGGTGCTGTTCGTGCGGACCTCGACCGTGAACGTGGCGTTTGCGGGGTCTTCGTCCGAAATCAGGGTCCGCAGGTCGAGGAGTGAGGGCGCCCGCGTGTCCTCATCGATCGCAAGCGCGGGGATCGGCAGGAACCCCGGCGCGTCGTCCGTGCGCAGCGCAAGCGCGCGCACCTCAACCTGCGGCGAAGTCGCCGGCACCGCAGGCACCCCGCCAAGCAGGAAGGGCACGACTGTGCGGTTGCCCACGGGGGGCGCGGAGGCCGCAAAGGCGCGGAACGCCGCGGCCAAGTCGCCGACCGACAGCGAGGCGCTGTACTCGACTTCGAGGCCGCTCACCTCGAGGTCGCCGAAGTGGGAGGAGTTCAGCGTAACGCGCACGGTCTCAAGCGCGTTGCCCCACGCGTCTGTCGAGAGGGGGAGCGACGCGAGGGGGAGCGGGGCAATTTGGCTCTGCGGGAGGTCGACGGCTACGGGGACGGTCATCGGGCCCGACGCGACCCGGGTCGTGCCAGCCCCGCCGTCGACCCTGACATCCACGTCGGCCGGGAGCCCGCCAAGCGCGCGCGCGAAGTAGACCTCGCCCGACGCCGTCCCGAAGAAGAGGTCCGGGCGCCCGTCGCCCGTCACATCCTTGAGGACGGGCGTCGTGCGCGCGGCCTTGAGCAGTCCCTCGAAGGTCGGCCCCCTTGCGAAGGCCGGCGCGTTCGCGTTGCCCACGTTTTCGAGGAAGGTAAAGGTCCCGTCGCTTCCGCCGGACACCACGTCGAGGTCGCCGTCGCCGTCGAGGTCGACAAGGTCGGGCGAGGCGTCCCCGCCCACGGAAAGGCCCGCGCCGAGGAAGGTGCCCATCACGCGCCAATTCACGCCCGTGCCTTCCCCCCGCTCGTTGCGGTAGTGCACGAAGGTCCCGTCGGAGGCCCCCACCACGAGGTCGAGGTCGCCGTCCCGGTCGAGGTCGCCAAGCGACGGCGAGGCGTTTTGGTAGGCGGGGATCCCCGCGAAAAACGCCGTGTCCTCGACGAACTCGAAGGGCGGGCCCGCCGTCGCATTCTGCCGCAGGAACGCCACCAAGCCGGCGTTCGTCGTCCCGGCGACGAGGTCCTGGGCTCCGTCGCCGTTGAGGTCGCCCGCCACCGGGTCCATCAGCGTGCGCCCCTTGCGCAGGTTCGAGGGCAGCACCGTGTCGTTCGCCTCGAAGAGGAGGCCCGAGGCGCCCACCTGGGAGTACCAGTGCAGGTCCCCGTCCGCCCCCGTTGCCACGATCTCGTCGATTCCGTCGCCGTCCAGGTCGGCAAGCAAGGGCGACGAGTCTGCGCTCAGGTTGAGCGGCACCGCGGAAGCGCCCACGCGCTCGGCGACGAATTCCGATGCGTTCCAGAGCGTCATGTTCACATGGGGGCGCGCGAAGAAGCGCAGCGCCGTCACATCCGCGCCGCGCGGGACCAGGAAGGCAAACGCCGCCCCGCCGTTGCCGACGGTGAGCCGCGTGAGGGCGGCCCCGTCGGAGAGGGCGTTTTGGTAACCGAAGGCCCCCTCCGCGCCGCCACCGAACTGCCAATCGTACCCATCCCCCCCAAGGTCGAGCGACAGCGTGGCCGGGACGGTTGGCGGCGCCTGCGCCGGGTCCGTCGAGATCGTAAGGCCCACCGAAGTCACGATCGCCCCGAACGGCACCGAGAGGTTGAACCGGTACGGCACGCCCTCGACCGGCGCGAGGAAGGCCAAGCGCCCGTCGTCCGTCGTCGTGATGAGCGCGGCCGAGGCCGAGGGCGCAAAGGCCGCCAAGAGCGGCGCGCCCGAATCGAGGAGCAAGAGCAGTGCGGCGAGCGCCGCCACGCGGCGCGTCCGCTCGCTACGCTCCGCGCGCTCGCGCATCCCGTTCCCCGCTTGCACCATCCAAGCCCCCCAGTATTCAAGTTGTTGTCCCGCGGCTCCTTCAGGGGGTCGCCCCTGCGGAGCGTACGCTCAGCCTAAGGCCGCCCTTGCCCCGCGCGCCGTTTAATCCTTGTTCGCGGGTGCGCCAGAATGGTTATCAGCGCGGCCTCGCGGCGCTCCGCGTTCTGCGCGCGTCTCGCGCAGCCGCTCAAGGAGCCCGCCCGCGCCGCCCTGCCCCCCGCCCACCCGCGGCAAGACCCTCGGGATCGCAAGGTCAAGGGCGAGCACCACGGAGAGGCCCACCGCGCCCGCAAGGTAGGGTGTCGCCCCCGCTGAGGGGTCCTGCGCGTGCCGTATCGAGTGGGCCCGAACGCCTTCCCCTTCCAAACTCCCACACACCACCACAAAGTCGCCCCCGGCGTAGGCTGCCGTGATGTCGGTCCCGAAGAGGTAGGCGGTCGACGAACCTCGCAGCACAAGCGAACTTGAAGGCGGAATGCCCGTCGCCGTCGCCCGCTCGACCGACCCCACCCCCGCAAACTCGCCCTCCAGGCACGGCTCGCCCTGCGCCCAAAGCCCCAGCGCGCCCAACGTGGCCATCACAACGGCAAGCGCCAAGGCGCCGCCGCGCAGCACGAGCCCGGGGTTTTCCCAAACCCCTGCAACCCCCTTTCGCGCGCCCACGGCCCCTGCCCCTTTGCCCCAGCCGCGCTTTGCCCCCAAAAGGCCTTCGCCCACGTCGCACGAACCGCGGCGCTCCGCCCCTTCCCCGCGACGCAGCCCCCTTGCCCTACAGGTCCTCCGACACCCCGCGCGTCAGCCGCCCCAACTCGCCTACCCCCGGCGAAACCATGTTGTCCTCCACCTTGCCGAGCCACACCCCGTCGAGCAGGTAAAGCTCCGCTCGCCTGAGGTCCACGCACCCCGCCCGCAGCAGCGGCCCGATCACCCGCCCCCCCTCCACGTTCACCGCCACCCCCGTGCATAGCTCGTTGAAGGGCGGCATCAGCACCACCTCCGGGTAGGTCTCGCCGCCCCCCGCCTCCCGCCATTTCTCCGGGTTCACCCGCGCCCTCGCCCAACACGCCTATTTCACCACGCGCCCCAGCGCGTCCTCGAGCGCCACCGCGCAGTGGTTGTGCGCGATCACAAGCCCCTTGGCCCGCGCCGCAAGGTCGCGCGAGGGCCACGCGTGCCCGTGGATGACCAAGAGCCCGCCGCGGCACAGGAAGCCGCCCGCCGGCGCAACCTCGACATGGGGAACGCGCTGCGGCAGCAGGCTCGCCGCCGCCCCGTCGTGGTTCCCCGGAACCCAAACGACACGCGCGAACGTTTTCCCCCACGAGGCAAGCGCCGCCGGCACC
>JBGPNV010000137.1:0-6995 GCA_041487695.1 Thermoplasmata archaeon
CTTCCAGACAAAGTCCCAGACGGCCAAGCCGACGCTCGGCGGCCAGCCCTTGGCGGGCCGCACGCACACGTTCGCTTTCCAAGGCGACCACCCCCCCGAACTGCTGGGGAACGATGCGGCGCCCGCCGCAGTGGAATCGCTGCTTGCTTCGCTGGCGGCATGCGTCTCCGGGGGTTTCACCATGTACGGCGCGGCTCTCGGAATCCCGGTGGAGAGCGTCCGGATGGAACTTACGGGGACTGTCGACTTGCAGGGGATGATGAACCTTCCCGCGCCGGGCGTCGTCCGG
This sequence comes from Thermoplasmata archaeon, assembly GCA_041487695.1. Classification (GTDB taxonomy): domain Archaea; phylum Thermoplasmatota; class DTKX01; order DTKX01; family DATEUP01; genus DATEUP01. The sequence continues at coordinate 290 of JBGPNV010000137.1, forward strand.
CCGGGCTTCGAGCGCCTGCACGCGAAAATCCACGTGAAGAGCCGAGCGCCGCGGGCCGAGATCGAAAAGCTGAAGGAGATTGCCGAGTCGAGTTCGCCGGTCAAGGACAGCCTGCGGGCCGTGCCGTACACGAGCGAGCTCGTCGTGGAGCAGTAGCCACGGGGCAAACACGCTCCAAAGCCTTCATCGGCACCGAGGCGGATGGGACCCATCCCGCCTCGGTGGGTTCGCGTGCCTCGCGCGCGGACGGTGGGCTGACGAAACGATAGGAGGCGGTGGACTTGGTTGAGGCGCACCCGGCGACCCGGGTCACCCTCGAGCATTTTTCCGACCCCTGGTGCTGGTGGAGTTGGGGCTTCGAGCCGGTCCTGAGACGCCTGAAGGAAGTGTACGGCGGCCAACTCGAGGTCCGCACCCGGATGGGCGGCGTCTTCGACGATCGGGCGGGGTGGCTTGCAAAGTACGGCCACGACGAAGCCACGCTGCCCGGGTGGGTCGCGGAGTGCAAGGCGCTCACCCGTATGCCGGTCCTTGACGACTACTTGGGCCGGGCGGGCGTAACGTCTACCTTCCCCGCGTGCCGCGCCTTTCTCGCCGCAGGCCTTCAGTCCCACGAGAAGGCCGACCAATTCCTGCGGCTGCTGCTCGAGGCGTCCTGTCTTGGCGGCCAGAACGTCTCGAAAGACGCCGTAATCGGCGAAGCGGCGCTCAAGGTGGGGCTTGACCCGGCGCGGCTCATTCGCGAGATGCGGTCCGGCGCCGTCGAGGGGCTCTTCGAGGCGGACCGCGCCGCCATGGAATCTGCGGGCGCGAGCTTCCTTTGGTCGAGGATCTCCGTCCCCGGGCGTGCCGCGGAAGTGATCGAGGAGGTGTTCGACGCGGCCCCCTATGAGGCCGCCATCGACCGCCTTTCCGGCGGGTCACTCCGAAAGCGCACACCGGTCGACATCCTCGAGTACGCGTCCCGCCACCCCGGGACACTGTGCGCCCGCGAGGTCGCAGAAGTCTTCCGGACGACCACGGAGGATGCGGAGCGCAGGCTCGCCGCTCTGGCCGAGGGCGGGCACTTCACGTCAACGACGCTCCCGTTCGGCACACTCTACCGCTACCAAAAGGCGCCGCGCGACACGCTGTCCATTCAAGAGGTGAAGCTTTCGCACGTGATGGAGCAAGTGGACCCCTCGGCCGCGGGGGGCGTGCAGGCGCTCATCAAGAAGGCCGTGCAGGGGCTCTACACGGAGGTTGCGACAAACCCTGAGCGAGAATACCATTTCCCCCTCGGGCGCAAGGCCCTGCTCTTCGTAGGGTACCCTGCTGCGGACATCGACCGCCTTCCCCCTTCGGCCACCGAATCGTTTGCGGGGGTTGGCTATCCGCACCAGGCGGGCGCGCTCAAGCCCGGCGCACGTGTCCTTGACATTGGCTCGGGCTCGGGAACGGATGTCCTCTTCGCCGCCCTGAAGGTGGGGGCTTCCGGCGAGGTCATCGGCCTCGACATTACGCCGGCGCAGATCGCGAAGGCACGCGCCGCCATCGAAGCGGTAGGGGCCACCAACGCCCGGATCGAGGAGGCCGGCGTCGATGCGATCCCCCTTGAGGCCGACTCCGTCGATGTCGTGACCCGCAACGGCGTGCTGAACCTCGTGCCCGACAAGCCGCAGGCGTTCAAGGAGATCTTCCGCGTGCTGAAGCCGGGCGGCGCCTTGCAGCTTGCGGACATTGTGACGCGCGAGGATGTAGCCAAGGCCTGCGGTCTGTCGCCCCAGCTGTGGGCCGATTGCATCGGCGGCGCCGCCGTGGAGGCGGATTACCTCGCCGCGATCAAGGCGGCGGGGTTTGAGAACGTCGAGGTCCTCAAGCGGCTCGACTACTTCGGGCAGAGCAGCAACGAGAACACGCGCAGGCTCACGAGGAGCTTCGGGGCCGAGTCCATCGTCGTGAGGGCGAAGAAACCCGCCAAGGCACGCGGGTAACCCGGCAAAGCACGGGACGTTCGAACCTGATGACGACTCGAACCGGCTTTCCGTGGGCCCGGCTTGGCCCCACCCCGCTCTCCCCGCCGCACGCGACCGGACGGGTCAAACCTTGAGGGCCTTCGCGGCCATCGCCGTTCCCTCGACCCGAGCGCGTATCTTGGCAAAGGCCGTCTCACGAGAGGTCGAGGTGTCGTCTCCAAAGGGTGAGAACCCGCAGTCGTCCGTCGTCCCGAGGCGGTTGATGGGGATGTACTTGGCCGCCTCGATCACTTGGTCGCGGACTTGCTCGGGCGTCTCGACCTTGGGGTTGATTGGGTCGGTCACACCGATGAAGATGTGCTGGTCGGGCTTTGAGTGCTCCTTGATCAGCTTGAGGACGCGGGGGCGGTCGCGCTCGCTGGCCATCTGGATGTAGAAGTTGCCGGCGTGGAGCTGGAAGAAGGTTGGCAGGAAGTTGGCGTAGTCGACATCCGCGCTGTGCGTGGAGTCACGGTCACCGCCCGGGCAGGTGTGCACGCCGATCTTCCTGCGCTCCTCGGGCGAGAAGCGGTCGAGCACGCGGTTGTTGAGGTCGACGAAGCTCTTGAGGAGCCCCTTGGAGGGGTCGAGCTTGAGCGAGAGCCTCCCCTCCGTGAAGTCGATCTGTACCTTGTTCGCGCCCTTCTCCAGGCACTGCCGGATGTCGGCCTCGTTCTCCTTGACGAGGTCGTCGAGGAATGCCTCGCGCGAGTACCCCGCGAGGCCGCCCGAGGGGTAGAGGAGGCTTAGCGCCGAAGCCGAGATGACGGCTTGCTTCACGGGCACGTGCGCGACGGCCTTGGCCGCCTCGAGGTACTTCGCGGCGTGCGTCGAGTAACGGAAGGGGCCAGAGGTGAGCAGCGGAAGCTCGCGGGTGTGGCCGTCGGCAAAAGGGATCGCCACTCCGCCGGGGGCCAGGTTCTTCGCGCCGGAAACGGGGTAGGTGATGAAACTCGGCTTCGTCTGCTCGCCGTCGGAAATCACCGGCGATCCGGTCCTTTCGAATTGCTTGATCGTGTCGCGCAGGGCCGCGTCGTAGAGGGCGGCCATGTCCTTCTGCGAGATTCGGCCAGCCTGGAACGCTTGCATGCCTTCCTGGAGGGCAGCCGGTCGGGGAATGCTTCCGATGGGTTCCGTGGGTATGGCCATTTTCGTTTTCCAGCTTCCAAGAGTTGTCTGTCAGGGTAATAACGCTATTTCAAGATCGGCGATGGCGGCCCGAAAGCGTCCGGGTCTTGGGGGTCCCTGACTTCGATTCTTTCTTTCCCAAGGTTGCTTCGGACCCGTTTCGGACCGCGCCCGTAGGGGCCCTTTCCCCTTTTTCCCGCAGGCCCGTCACGCCGAAGGCGCCCTCGGGCCCCCAGGCGGCGTTTCCTTCGTCTCGCCTACCCCGCTTGCCCGGCGCCAGAGGGACGACGAGACCGCGACGAACCAAGCGCTGAAAAGGAGGTTGCCCGGCAGCGCGGCCGCCGGACCCACCCCAAGGGGGAGGAGGGCCGCGTTTGCGACCTGGACGGCCCCCGCTGCAAGGCCCAGCTTTGCAACCCAGGAGAGCCCCCGGCCCTCCCGCAGCAGGGCGAGGGAGATCGTGAAGAGAAACGCCCCTTCGAGGAGGTAGACCATCGAGTTCCAAAGGTTGTCGTAGAGGAAGAAGGCGGGCATGGGGTTGCCCCCGGCAGCCACCGTGCTCACGATCGACGCACGCAGGGCGCTCTTGAGGAAGATGGCGCCGACCTCGACTGCAGCCAGTCCGGCCACGAGGCTTCCAAGGACACGGGCGACGGGGTTCGGCGAGAGGGTCTCGCGGACCGCGAGCACGAACGCGAGGAACGAGAGGCCCGAAAGGCACGAAAGGACCGCGAGGGGGGCGAGGGCCCCGTGTGCGAAGTACGCCGCCACGACAGTGGGGTCGCGCGACCCGCTCGGTTCCATGCCGGCCACGGCGGAAGGGCCGATGACCTCGAAGGCCCAGATCGCGCCGAGGGTGAGGATCCCGAGGATTGCGCCGGCCTTGTGGATCATGGCCGGTTCGTGGGCGTTCTTGCTTGCAGGCTCTTGTCCCTCGCTGGTCGGTTCGGCCATGGAGCGCCACAGTCGCGGGCCTGGATGGTAAGCCCTCCCCCGGGGCTCATGTGAAAGATCGTAGGTGCGCAGGCTAGACGGTCGTTTACCCACGGGAGGCCTGTGACGCGGCGACAAGGGACTCGAGCCAATCGCTGAAGCTCACAGGGTAGACGATGTCCTGGATCGGCCGGGGGTCGACGGGGCCCACGCCCGGCAGGGCCTCCGCCTCCTTGGCGCGGCGCTCCATTTCATGGAGGTTCCGCACGGGGACCGCCACGTTAGGGACCGTGCGGGGCCCGAAAGGCCCGATCACGCGGTCGGGGAAGCTCTTGGCAAGGGCCGCCGCGGCCCGTGCGTCCCCCTCCCACGCGATGTACTCGACAAGGAGCCACCCCTCGACCTTCGAGGGGCGCAACCTTGGCTGCATCGAGCCCACACGCGCATCGATCAGGCGTTTGGCCCGCCGCTCCGCCGTCCGTGCGGTGACGTGGATCTCCCTGGCGACGGCCGCGAGCGAGCGGCTCGACCCGCGGCGCAGGGCGAGGATGAGCTTCCAGTCCAGAGCCGTGAGGCGCGGCGGCTTGCCGGCCTCCCTAGCGAAGTCGGCCGACGCATACCCCTTCACGATTTCCTTGGCCCCCAGTTCCTCTCCGAGCGCCCGGGCCTCGGCGGCCCCGGAAGGGTGCCGGTGCCAGAAGTGGGCAAAAACGAAATCGCGGGCGAAGACGACCCACTCGACCCAAGGAAAGGCCCGCAGGGCAAGATCAAGCTTTTCCGTGTCGAGCCGGCGAAGGCCGTCAAACATGTACCCGGAGCGGTAGTGACCGAGCGCCTCGGGCAGCGGAGCGAAGACCTGGCCTTCCAGTAGGCCCGAGCGCCGCATTGCGCGCATTCGGCTCCACACGGTGTTTGGGTGAAGGTGGGTGCGCGCCGACAGGTCGCGAAGCGAGATGCGCAAGGGCCCGCGCGGATAGTTCTCCGCGTCCCACGCGAGCAATTGGCGGACAATCTTCCAGTCGTCTTCGCGCAGTTCCACTTTCTCCACACTCCCGCCTCCGCGAATAAGGGTTGGCCGCGGTTGCCTTCGGCTCGCACGCGTTCTCCGGTGGGCATGGCTCGGCCACTTTTGCGCCGCCGCGCAGCCCGCGGAATCGCCTCCTCGGGGCAGGGTTAACAGGTTAACCCGCGACCCGATAGCCTAGTAAGTCGTTTCCTCCTTGTGATTGCATGCCAGTCGAATACAAGCCAACCGGCGAGGAGCTCGCCTCCGTGATCGTGTGCGACATGAACGGACTCGTCCAAACCTATGCCGCAGGTGCCTCGGCCCTTTTCCAGTGGAGAGCCGACGAAGTCGTGGGCCAGATGAGCGTAGCCGCCTTCCACGAGCCGGACAAGGTGGCGACGCTTGTCCCGCGGCTCCTCAAGACCGCGGTGGAGACGGGCAAGTTCGAGGAGAAGGTGACCCTGGTGCGAAAGGACGGCTCGCGCTTCAAGGGCATCCTTACGGTGCGCCCGAAGTTCAAGGATGGCAAGCAGGTCGGCTTCATGGGCTTCACGCGGCCCCTGTAGGTGGGCCCCGTGGCCGCCGTTGCCGAATCCGCCAAGCCCGCCGAAGCACCGGCGCGGCCCGAGCCCACCCAGGCCAAGCTATGGTTCCTGGCACTCCGCGCGCCGTTCCTTGTCGCCTCGCTGGTCCCCGCGAGCCTCGGGATCCTGCTTGCGTTTGAGCAGGTGGGGGCTTTCGACGCGACGCTTGCGGCCCTCACGCTCGTCGGGGTCGCGTGCTTTCAGCTTGCCACGAACATGCTGAACGACAACTTCGACTACCGCAGCGGGAACGACCTCGCGGTCGACCACCAGAACCCCTTTGCGGGGGGCGGCCGGGTGCTGACGACAGGCCGGGTCGGCCTCAGGCCGCACCTGGCTGTCGCCGTGGCTTTCCTCCTAGTCGGGACGGCCATCGGTTTCCTCCTCTTCTTCGCGCTCGGCGGGCTCTCGACGTTGGCGGGCTCGCTCTTGCTCTTCATAGGCCTTCTGGGGTGGGGTTCGACCGTCTTCTACGTGGGCCCGCCCCTCAGGTTCGCGCACCACGGCCTCGGCGAGGTCGTCGTCGGCCTCTGCTTTGGGCCCCTCGTTCTGCTGGGGGCCTTCGTGGTGCAGGCGCGTACGGCTTCCCCCGGCGCCCTGCTGCTTTCCCTGGCCGTCGGGCTCCTCGTTGCCGCGATCCTCTGGATCAACGAGTTCCCCGACGTGAAGGCGGACCTCTCGGTCGGCAAGCGGACGGGCATGTCACGCCTGGGTCCCGTGCGGTCGCTGCGCGTCTTTGAAGGGATGCTCCTCTTCGCTTTCGCCTTTGTCGGCGCGGCTGTCGTGCTGCGGGTGGTGCCAGCGACCTGCGCCCTTGCGTTCCTCTCGGCGCCTGTCGCCTTCAAGACGGTGAGAGTCGCGCACGCAAACTTCGCCGACCCGCACGCTCTCATTCCCGCGAACGCGGGGACGATCATGCTCACGACCGCCTTCGGGCTCCTCCTGATCGCGGGCGTCGCGCTCGGGGTCGTCTTCCCATTCTAGGAGTCTGTCGGAGAACCACGCTCGCAAGCGTGAAACGTGACTATTTTGCTAGCGACGTAATTGCACCGCATCATGCC
>JBGPNV010000138.1:0-6886 GCA_041487695.1 Thermoplasmata archaeon
CATGAAGTTGACGCGCATCGAGGGCATCTCCTCCACGGCCATCCCGCCCGCACCGTAGCGCGAGACGAAGAGGTCGAGGTCACCGTCGCCATCGAGGTCCGCGGCCGAGACGCCGGTCGCGCCCGTCGCGACTTCGAGGCCTGACATCATCATTGGCTCCATCCCGGACATGGGGGCCCCGCTCATTGGCGACATGTTGGCCTCCGACATGTTGCCCTCCATCATGTCGGGCATGAACATCCCCATCCCGTCGCCGAGGAAGAGTTCGGGAGCGGGGTAGTCCGTGGAGTTCATCCCGCCCACGATGTGGGGCGCGAGCATCGAGGAATCGGTCTCCGGGACCCCTGTGAGGACGACGTCCACGAAACCGTCCCCGTTGAAGTCGCCCCACGCGGCGCCCGGGCCCTGCGTCATCATGGGGCCCATCATGTCGCCCACGCCCATCCCGCCCATCGCACCCATGCCCATGTCGTGCATCCCCATGTTGTCGAGCATCGCGTGCTCGGAGATGTCCGAGAGGGCGAACCCGCGGTTCATCGCCGTAAAGTTCACGAACTGGTCCTGGCTCGTGTCGAGCACGCGCGCGTCCGTCCACTCCGCGTACTTCACGCGCGCGATGACGCCGGCCCAGGTCTTCGAGCCGCCCAGGTCCTCGAGGTGGGGCACGAGGGCGAAAGTCGGAACGGCAAACCCTTCGTGGTCAAGGCGCGTGGTCGGAGAGCCGCCGCCGAGCCCCTGCGACCCGCCAAGGACGCCCGCCGTCGTCTCGAAGCTCCACTCCGCGCCGCCGAGGGCTTTCTCCGTCGAATCGCGGACCGTGACGGCGGCAAACGAGCTGTGGGAGAACCGGCCCGTCGACGAAACCGTGTAGCTCGGCATCCCTTTGCCCTCGACATGGGCCTGCGAGGTCCCCATCACGGCGATCGCGGGCGAGGACCCTTGAAGGAAGGTCGAGTTCAGGGCGTAGAAGGTGGACATCCCGTCAAGCGTGATCGGTCCGCGGCCCATTCGCACGATCGAAGAACGCAGTTCGACCGAGGCGTCGGTGGCGTCGATGCCCCTTGCCCCCTCAATCGAGGAGCCCTCGAGCCGTAGGGAAGCCCCGGGGGCCGCCGTGACCGAATAGGCAAAGTCGGCCGCGCTGCCGTCGTCCGTGTCCGTGGGCGAATCCTTGACCGCTGCGCCTGCCGTAAGGCTAAGGGAAGCGCCCGGCGCAAGCGAGATCCAAGCGCCATCCGATTCCATGTAAACCGTGGAGGCGGAGATCGCCAGAGTTGCGCCGGTCTCCACCGTGATGTTGCCCTTCACGTGGTCGCTTCGACCCGCAAGCGTGAGCGTTTCGCCGGCTGCCACGACAAGGTCGCCGATCGGCATTCCCGAGGGCGGAGGAGTTTGAGCCAGCGCGGCAACCGGGGCAACCATGATGAGGACCGCCAGCGCCGACATGCCTCGCGCAAGCCCGCTGGTCATCCACTCGCCCTCCAGACCCACACCCAGCAACCGCTGGATGCCGGCGTTTGCGACCCCGAGAACGTTATATAAGAGTTGGCCAGGTTTGCGTTGACGCGCGCATCTCGCAGGCCTGAGTGCCGACCGTTATTTTGGTGATGACCTGACGGCTCGGCGCGTACTTTGTGGGGCCGCGAGCGCCCGCTTCCGTGTTTTTTGACGCCTGCCCGCGCGTCGGGCCGGCCGCCCGGTTCGCCCGGGCGCAATCGCCCTTGCCTTTGCCTCGCCCCCGAAGGGGGCGAACGTGCGTCCCCGAAGTACGGTCAATCGCTACTTTTGGGTGCGGCCCAAAACCTCAAGGTGCAGGGGGCCTTTCACGCTCGCCCGAGCCCTGGGGGGGCCCGCCCGCTCCTGGGCCCTACCACCAATGTCGCATTTGGGACGACAAAACGCTTATAAACAGAGGAGCGCTCACGGCGGAGCAAGGTGGAATTGTGGCTGTTACCGAAGCGAAGCTCCTGGGATACGAAGTGAACGCCGTCGAGCGCGACATCGTGGACGCGCCAAACGCCGCGATTACCCGCAAGCTCACGGTCATCCAGCCGACGGGCATCAAGACCAAGCTCCCGCGAAAGATCGGGTCCCTCTGCCCCGAGTGCATCCGCACCATCATGGGCGTGATCTACGAGGACAAGGGCCGTGTGATGCTCAAGAAGAACTGCCCGGACCACGGGGAGTTCTCGGACGTGTACTACTCCGACGTCGACCTCTTCATGAAGTTCGAGGGCTACGCGATTGACGGGGTCGGGATCGACAACCCCCACACGCAGCTCACCTCGGGCTGCCCCTACGACTGCGGGCTGTGCAACGCCCACACCTCGCACCCGGGCATCGTCAATGTCGACCTCACGAACCGGTGCAACCTGAAGTGCCCGATCTGCTTTGCCAACGCGAACTCGGCCGGGTTCGTCTACGAGCCTCCCTTCGAGGACGTCGTCGCGATGATGCGCAACCTGCGCGACCTCAAGCCGGTGCCCGTCCAGGCGATCCAGTTTGCCGGCGGCGAGCCCACGATCTACCCGCGCTTCTTCGACGCGGTGAAGGCAGGCTCGGACCTCGGGTTCCCCCAGATCCAGGTCGCGACGAACGCGATCCGGCTCGCCAAAGAGCCCGACTTCGCGCAGAAGTTCGTCGACAACGGCGGCCACATGATCTACCTCCAGTTCGACGGCTTCCGCGACGAGTCCTACATCCGCGCGCGCAAGCGGCCCGGCTTCCTCAAGGAGAAGTTCCAGGCCATCGAGAACTGCCGGCGCGTGCGCCCGAAGCCCCTCGCCGTCACGCTCGTGCCCGTGATCGTGAAGAACCTCAACAACGACGAGGTCGGGGACATCATCCGTTTCGCCCTCAACAACCTCGACGTCGTGCGCAGCGTGAACTTCCAGCCCGTCTCATTCTCGGGCCGCATGGAGACCGAGGACCGGATGCGGGGCCGCTACACCCAGTCGGACCTTGTGCAGGACGCCGTCGAGCAGACGGGCTTCCTCACGAAGAACGACTTCTACCCGGTGCCGGTCGCGGCGGCGATTTCCGAGGTCGTCTCGGTGATCCACGGGGAAGGCAAGCTCGCTTTCACCTGCCACCCAGCCTGCGGGATCGGCGCGTATGTCATCAAGGGCGAGGACGGGCGCTACATGGGCGTGTCGCAGTTCATCGACATCGACGGCCTCTACGCCGAGGCGCTGCAGATCGCCGAGGAGACCCAGGGGCTCAAGGCCTCGAAGGTCCGGGCGCTTGTCAAGGCGCGCCGGTTGCTCAAGTACGTCGACCTCGAGAAGGCGCCCAAGGGCGTCGACAAGGTCGCGGACCTTCTGCGCGGCGTGTTCTACGACGGCGGCAAGGCGGGGCTCTCGGAGTTCCACTGGAACACGCTCTTCGTGGGTGCGATGCACTTCATGGACCGGTACAACTACGACATCGACCGTGTGAAGCGCTGCATCGTGCACTACGCGACGCCGGACGGGCGCATTATCCCCTTCTGCGCGTACAACACGGGCCCGACCTTCCGCACGGAGATCGAGTCGAAGTTCGCGATGACCTTCAAGGAGTACGCGGCAGTCAACGGCGGCTCCGAAGAGGACATCCACACCTGAAGGTCCCGACCTTTCCCTTTCCAGGGGCCGCACGGCCCCTGCCCACCTTTTTTCTACTACCGGATGCCTCGATTGCCTGGAGCGTGACCGCCCTTATGTCGATCGGCCCCGGCGTTTTCAAGGTCCGAGCCGGCTGGGCGAAATGGGACGACGAACTCCAGAAGCAGCTCATCCTCCGCGAAAACCCCAAGCTCGTGGAGATCGCCAGGGACGCGACGGCAAGCCCGGAGTTCCTCAAGGCGCTCGTGGACCACATCCACGAAAAGGACTTCCGCCTGCGGTGGGGCATTGCAGAAGTCCTCGACCACATCACGCGGATCAAGGCGGAAGTGTTGAACCCCCACGTCCCGAAGCTCGCGGAGTTGCTCGACGACCGCCACCACATGCCGCGCAACATGATGGCCATCACGATCCTGCGGGTGGGCGAGCGGTTCCCCGAGGCAGTCCTGCCTATCCTGCCGCAGTTCATGAAGCGGCTCGAGTCGGTCGAGGGCCACGAGCGCTACGACGCGGTGCGCCTCCTGCAGACGATCATCGTTACCCACCACGAAATCGGGATGAAGTACCTCGACATCATCAAGCAGCTCGACGCCGTCGAGAGCAACCCGAGTGTGAAGCTCGCCTGCGAGAAGTACCTCAAGGCGGTCCGGGACATCGAGGCCGGCCGCGAGCCGGACATCGTGAAGCCGGCCGCGCTCGAAGCGAAGGAAGCCGCTCGCAAGGCGGCCGAGGGCGCGGGCAAGAAGGCCTGAGAAGCCGGGAGCCAGCCGCGGCCAGCCCCCGGCAGGCTCGCGCCAGCCACCTTTGGCTCCACGAGGGCTAAGGCTTGAAATAGGGTCAAATTCCTAGACTTGGGCAACGGCGCGCACCCCGCGCCGCCTGGGGGGTAGAACTTGATCCATTCTCGCAGCGCGCTACTCGGGACGGTTGGCGGAATCGCGTTCGGGGCCTTGGTCCTCGCTCTTGCGGGCCCCGCGTCGGCCGCTCCGCCCGCCTCGGGCGACTGGAACGTGACAGGCACGGAATCCTACGCGGACCGAACGATCACCCTACTCAACATCACGGACATCGACGGCAACGCGACGGAGTACGGCAACATCACCGTCGCGGCCACCGGCGACCTCACCTTCAACAACGTCACCCTCGTCCTGCCCTTCCACGCCACCCTCGACATCCAGGGCCGCGCGACGTTCCGCAACTCGACGGTCATGGGCGAGTCCTGGAACCTGTGGCTGCGGGGCACCGTGGCGTTCACCGATGACACCCTCGTGAACGCGACTTTTGGGGCGGCGGCCGTCGAAACCAACGCGGTTGTGCTCGAGCGGATCACCTGGAACTGCAGCGGCAGCGGCGGCACGGTTGCCGTGAGGCGCGCCGTGGACTTCCGCAACCAGACGCTCGAATGGGGCTGTGTGCTCTCCTATGAGCTCCCGATCATCACGATCAACAAGGACTTGGAGATCGCGAACCTCGTAATCCGAGACACGGGTGGCGGCACGGGGATCACCTTCAGCAACGCCCTGCACACCGGCCGCGTGCGCACCGACGTGCACAACATCACGATCAATGGCACGGGGGGCGGCTGGGGCCTCTATGTGGACGCGGCGTCCCCGAGCACCTCCTACGCCATCCACGACAATGCGTTCTCGAACACGGGGTCGGCGGCGATCCGCTGCGACTCCTTCGACGGGGGGATGGCCATCTGGAACATGACCTTCACGGACGTGTTGCGGGCGTTCCGGATGGACGGGCTGCCCAACGGACAGGTGGTGGCGACGGCGGACAACGTGACGGTGACCGGCACGACAGACAGCATCCTGGCCGACGACGTGACCTGGGTCATCCGCAATTCGACGATCCTGGGCGCCAGCCCCCAGTTTGACGCCGGGGTAAACGGCCACATCCGCATCTACGACAGCATCGACAGCGCGTTCGCCGCAAACTACCCGGGGACGGGAGGCAGCATCGAACACTTCATCGACCTGCAAATGGACCGCCCGACCTGGCAAAACGGGACCGCCATCCTCGACGACTTGGTGACGCTCCTCGACTCCAACCTTGTCCCCTCGCTCCTCGTCAACGCGTCCACATGGACGCCCCGCGAGATCGCCTGGTGGGGGATGTACCCCGGCAACGTGCAGGTCGACAACCGGGCGATCAGCCCCACGATCTTTGACGGTGGCTTCACCTTCGCCTGCGCGCCCGCGCCCTTCCTCGTGTCGCCGGGCATGGCGCTTACGCAGGTGACCTGCACGGACAACGCGCCGCCCGCGGTCGCCCTCCTCACCCCGACCTTCCCGCGCATCCAGAACACGTCCCTCGTCACGGGGACGGGCCGCGTCGACGAAGCCGGTTCGGGGCTCAACACGATCGAGTTCTCGCTCGACGGGTCGGCCTACGGGGCGGTCACGTTCGCGCCTGGCGAGGCGCGCAACTTCAGTTTCGCGCGTGCGGGGGTGGCCGATGGCGTCTACCACGTGTGGCTGCGGGCGGTCGACCGGACGGCGAACGTACGGGTGCTCACCTCCGGGGCCCTCACGGTGGACACCGTGCCGCCCGCGCTCAGCATCGAGCCTTTGCCCGTGATCTTCTCGGGCTCGAGGTATTCGATTGCCGGGACGACGGAGCCCAACACAACCGTCACGGTTTCGCGCGCCGGGGGTTTCTCGAACACGACATCTTCGGCGGCGAACGGCTCGTTCGCGCTCGGCGTCCTGCTCGAAGAGGGGCAGAACGCGTACACGGTAACGGCGCGCGACGCAGCGGGCAACAACTACTCGCTCGTGGCAGCCACGATCGTGGACACCATGCCGCCGGCCCTCCTCGTCCTCCTCGACGGGCGCGGGACGGAGACAGCCCTCGAGCGCGACCCCACGGTGCGCGTGGAGGGTTCGTCCGAGGCCACCGCCGAGGTGCGGGTCAACGGCCTCCCGGCCGCCCGCACGGGGGACGGGTTCGCATTTGACGTGCCGCTCGTCCGGGGCCTCACGAACCTGACGGTCGTGGCTACGGATGTCGCGGGCAACACTGCCGTCTGGTTCGGGGCGGCGTTTTTCGACGACCTGCCGCCGACCCTCACCGCCACCCTGAACGGGCTGGCCCTCGCCGCAGGGTCGACCCTCTCGACGCGCTCGGGCGCGGCCGCGTTGGCGGGCAACGCCTGGGACAACGACACTGGGGTGGCCTTGCTCCTCGTGAACGGCAAGAGCGTCGGCCTGGACGGGGTCGGCGGCTTCTCGACGGCGTTCCCCCTCTCGGAAGGCGAGAACACGCTCGTGGTCACG
>JBGPNV010000139.1:0-6846 GCA_041487695.1 Thermoplasmata archaeon
CTCCCCAGGGTGAATGAGGAGCCCTGCAAGATGAAGGAGCCGTGCGTGACCGTCGTGCCGTTCGTGAGGGAGACGGAGCCGGTCCCGAAGGTCACGACCGCGTTCACATCAATCGAGCCGCCGTTCGCCACCAGCGAGCCATCGAAGTTGTAGATGTTGAGGGGGAAATTCGAGCGGATCGCGCCGCCGGGCCCCACCGTGACGGTCCCCGTCGTGATCACGAGCGCGACCTCGAACGGCCGCGTCTGCCAGATTGTGAGGACGCCGTTGACATTGAGGAAGCCGTGGACCTCCATGTTCCCGCTCTGGTTGAAGTTCGCGATGTCCCAGGGGGTGCCTTCGACGACCCGGTCCCCGACCGTTGGCTGGAAGAGGTCCGAGGGGTCGATGACATCAAAGGTGAGCTCGATCTCCTGGCTGTTCGAGTCGGTCGTTAGCGTGGGGTAAAACGCCAGGTTCGTGACTTGCGAAGTGTGATAGCTGAGGTAGGTCGCCGTGTGGATGTAGGAGCCTTGGTACTGGGGGGCGCCGCCGTCGAGCACGTCCGTGATGAGCCAGGCGCTCGCGCGGCCCGCGCCGTCCGTGACGCTCGTGGCCACGATGGCGCCGCTGAAGCCCCATCGCGAGTCGATCGTGGCGCCCGCGATCGGGATGCCCGTGAGGTCGGAAACGACGAAGCGCGCTTCGCGCGAGATCGTCGCCAGCGAGCCGCTCTCGACGAAGACCGACCCGGCCTGGATGCCCCGAAGGTCGGCCGCCGAGCCGCCTGTAAGGGCGATCGCCGGGTCGCCCCCTGCTTCGATCAGGAGCCACTCGGCGTAGAGGTTCGAAGCGGTGAACGAAACGGTGCCAGGCGAAGAGACGGAAGACCGGTAGATGGCCGCGTTCGGCGACGAAACCGTGAGGCCACCCCCGATTGCGCAGTCTGCGACATAGAGCGTGCCGAACGTCCCCGTGAGCGCCCCGCCGATCGTCGAGTTGTAGCACCAGAGGCTTCCGCCCGTCGAGGCGATCGAGGCCTGCAGGCTCGAGCCCGCCTTGACCCAGACCGCGCCCGTGGGCTGCACGGTGAGGCCGAACGTGAAGTCCGAGTTGACCGTCGCGCCATCGAGGGTAAGCCGGCCGCCGTTCTCGACGATGAAGTCGTACTGGTTGTCGCGCTGCTGGTGGAGCTTGAAGGTGCTGAGGGCGATCGTGAGGTTCCCGCCGTTTCGGACAATCACGAAGCCCTGGAAGAGCGGGTCGACGTTGATTATCACGGTCGAGGTGACCACAAAGTCGCGGTTTGTGAGGACAAGCAAGCGTCCCGAGGCCCAGTTGTTGTCCATCGAGCTCGACTTTTTGGCTGGTGTCGAGGACTCCACGAGCGCGTAGACATCGTGGCGCCCGCCCTTGTTGGCGAGGTCCCAATAGTAGACGAGGGTCTGGGGCGACAGGAGCGTCACGCTGAGGATCGTTGTGTTCGTGATCTGCGTGCCCGTGCCAGGCGCCCCGTCGTAGAGCGCGACCTTCACGAGAGTGGCGTCCGAGCCGCCGACGTTCGAGATGGTCACAAAGATGCCGACAGCCACGGTTCCCGGGGCCGGCGCGTTGTTGTCAAAAGTGACCGAGTCGACCTTGAGGTCGGGCCTTGAGCGCACAAAGATCGGCTGGGAAATCGCGTTGTTGTTGGCCGGCTGCACATCGGCCTCAAGCGACTGGACGGAGACGGTAACGGTGAGGTTGCCCTCGCCAGAGACGTTCCACAGGATGGCCGTCTCAAGCTGCGACTGGCCTGCCACCGAGTCCACCACGGCGGTCCCGAGGAGTTCGCCGGTCGAGGTCAGCGATGCGCTTACCATGATGTTCGTCGCCGTCTCGTTCCCCAAGTTGTGTACGATCACGAGGACCGAAACGGTGCTGCCGTCCACGGGGCTCGGGTTCGAAAACGAAATGTCGGGGGTGGCGACCGCCACGTCCGTGCCGGCCACCGCGAGGGCGCCCCCCGCAAGGCAGGTGAGCCCGATGAGTGCCGCCGTGAGTGCAGCCGCGTTCACAAGGTACCGCCGGTCGCGGGTATTTGTTGCCCACATAGGTGCGTTAAGACCCCCGTTTTGTTAAAGCGCCGCCCGCGGGCTCGAAAGCGAGCCTTCGTGCCCCCACGCCGCGCTTCAGTGCGGTCGAGAAAGACCAGACCACTCTGGCTTTCGTAACCGCAGTCCGCTTGAACCAAGAGGACGCTATATAAGCGTTCCCGGCGGGCTTTCATGCCTGTTTTCCATTGCTTCCGAGCGCGCAATATGAGTTTATATGAGGGGCCGGACAATCGCCGAGTTAACTTCGGCTTAGGAATCGATTCAACCGATTCTTGCAAGCGTTGGGGTGGCTTTCCATGAGGAGTGCGTGTGCGCCAGGCCATGGTCGTCGAATGCAGTCGCCTTTCCACGGCTCGAAAGGGCTCACGCTTGGCCTCTTTGCGGGCGGCGCCTTGCTCCTCACAGTCGCGCTCATGGCCGGGCCCTCGCTGGCCGCGGCCGACTTGTCGCTCGCTAATTCGGATGTGTCGATAGGCGTGCGCTCCCCGACGCAGGGGAACAGCGTGGCGCTTCAGGCCACGGTCCACAACAACGGCAACACGACGGCGACGAACTTCACCGTCCGCTTCACGCTCGACAGCTCCTCGACGCTTGCCAACGTCGCCATCGCGTCGCTCGCGGGCGGCGCCTCGGCAAACGTGACGGCCACGTGGACAGTGCCTGGGACGATGACGGGAACGCACACCTTGAACGGGATTGCCGACGCGACGGGCGCGGTCGCCGAGTCCAACGAGGGCAACAACCAGGGCGACCACTCGTTTGATGTGAACCAGCCGCCCGCGGCGCTCGCCTCCGTCAACGTGTCCAGCCAGTTCAGCCTCGTGCCGTTCTACTTCGACGCGGGCGCATCCGTGGACCCCGACGGGACGATCGAGTCCTACGTCTGGATTTTTGACGACGGGACGACCGACACGGGCGACACGACGAGCCACGCCTTCTCGGACGGCGGCGCCGGCGCGGGCAAGCTCTACACGGTCACAGTCCTTGTCACGGACAACGATGGCGGGACGGACGCCGCGCAGATCCAAGTGCGCGTCTTTAACCGCGACCCAAACGCCCTCGCGGGCGAGGTGATCGGGCTCACGAAGACGGCCCTTGCCTTTGACGGGACAAGTTCGACGGACCTCGACGGGCGCATCGTGAACGCCACGTGGGTGTTCTCTGACGGGCTCACCTTTTACGGCCTCACCGTCCTTCGGTCCTTCGACGACAACGGCGCCTATACCGCAACGCTCACGATCCGCGACGACGACGGGGCCTCCGACTCGACCGGCCTCAACATTTCCATCTCAAACCAGGCGCCCAATGTGATTATCGCCACGACGCCCGCGATGCCCTTTACGGCGAACCAGTCGGCGTTCTTTGACGGCCGCAACTCCTTCGACGTGGACGGCGGCATCACGAACTATACGTGGATCTTCCTCGGCGGCGCGACATCGCAAGGCTGGAACGCGACGCACACTTTCACGGCCAACGGCACGTACAACGTGACGCTCGTGCTCGTCGACGACGACGGCGCGCTTGCGGAACTCACGATCGCCGCGCTCGTCGGTAAGGACGCGACCGGCACGAATGTGCCGACCCCGCCCGTCGCCCGGATCGGCTACTCGGCCTCCACGGTCTTCACAGCGGAGGTTGCCGTCCTCGACGCGGTGAACTCCTCGGACGACACGGGGATCATCTCCTACCTCTGGGATTATGGTGACGGCGGCGTGGGCGTGGGCCTTGTCGTCGCGCACTCGTGGGCAAACGACGGGAATTTCGTCGTCGTTTTGAACGTTACGGACACGGACGGCAACTCGTCCTTCGCCACGCAGACGATCCGCGTCAAGAACCGGCTACCGGTGGCCTCCGCGAGCGTGTCGCCGGGCGAAGACCTGACCTTGCGGACCTTCGCCTTCGACGGCTCGAGTTCGGCCGACCCCGACGGCACGCTGCTCTACTACCGCTGGGCATTCGGCGACGGCACCGTGCTCTACGGCCGCTCGGTCCAGCACATCTACTCGCGGGCCGCCACCTATGCGGTCCAGCTCACGGTCACGGACAACGACGGCGGTGAGGGGTCGACCTCGCTGTCGGTCACCGTCCACAACCGCGCGCCGGTCGCCGTGACGCCCGCGAACTTCTCGGTCCCCACCTTTGAGGAGCACATCTTCGACGCGATCCTCTCCTTTGACCCCGATGGGCTCATCCAGACATACACCTGGGAATTTGGTGACGGGACGAACGCGACGGGGCGGGCAGTCAAGCACGCCTTTGCCACGCAGACGCCGAAAACGGTCACGCTCACGGTCCGCGACGACTTCGGAGCGACGGGGTCGGGTTCCTTCACCGTCACCGTGACGAACAACGGGCCGACCGCGATGATCACGGGGCCCTCCTCCGTTTTCACGAACGAGCTTACGAGCTTCGCGGGTAACGGGGTCGACCGGGACGGCACCATCACGGTTTGGGACTGGAGTTTTGGCGACGCGAGCGCGAACGCCTCGTCCGTAGGCGGGGCCATCCACAGCTACCCGACGAAGGGCACCTACACGGTCTCCTTGCGTGTGGTCGACAACTCGGGCGCGCCCGGGACCGCGAGCTTCACGCTCCGGGTGCTCAACCGGCTGCCGACCGCACGAATCGCAAGCCCATCCAGTGGGGCTGGCGCCCAGTCACTTACACCGATCGCGTTCTCGGCGGAGGGGTCGTCCGACCCTGAGACGGCAACGGCGGGGCTCTCCTACTTCTGGATTTATGGCGATGGCCAGGTCGCTTCGGGGCTCAGCGTGAGCCACCCGTTCCAGCGCGCGGGGGCCTTCACAGTCATCCTCACGGTCTCGGACGGCGACGGGGGTGCGGCAAGCGCGACGGTGCCTGTCGTCATCTCGAACCGGCTCCCCTCCGCCGAATTTTCGGCCACGCCACCCTCGGCCGACTCGCTCGTCGAAATCACCCTTGACGGCTCCGCGAGCGCCGACCAGGATGGGACGGTGACCTCGTACCTCTGGGAATTTGGCGACGGCTCGACGGCGAATTCGAAAGTCGTGAAGCACACCTACGCGACGTCGGCGGTTGCGGGCGTCTACACGGTGCGCCTCACGGTTTTCGACAACCTTGGCGCGAACGGCTCGACGACCATGGCACTGACGGTGAACAACCGGCTGCCCGTCGCGGCGTTCACCTACGCCGACCCGCTCTATGGGGGGCTTTCGACCGTGTTCCACGGGACCTCGTCGACTGACGCGGACGGAACCATTCAGAGCTGGGCATGGGAGTTTGGCGACGGCTCAACGTCGACCGGCTCGGAGGCCGCGCACCAATTCCCGACGACCGAAACACCGATGAACTACCTGGTGAAGCTCACGGTCACGGACAGTCGCGGCGGTGTGGCCGTTGTGAGTGAGAACGTAACGGTGGTCAAGAAGCCCGTCTTCGACACGGGCAAGCCCGGCGAGGGCACGACGAATAACCAGCCGTCGCCTGGGTTCGAGGGCGTGTTCGCTGCGGTCGCCCTTGCGGGGGTTGCGCTTTCCGCGGCCCGGCGCCGCCGGGCCTGACCCAGGGAAGGGCCTTTAGCGAGAGGCGCCCGCGGCAATCTCCGCCGCGGCCTCGCGCGCCGCCAAGCCGGGGTTTGGGGCCGACGCAATCGAGCGGCCGACGATCACGAAGTCCGCGCCGGCCTGCGAGGCCTGCGCGGGCGAACCGCCTTGGGCCCCCGCGCCCGGGCTGAAGATTAAGAGGTCGGGGTAGCGCGCATGGATCGCGCGCACGCGCTCGGGGCGCGTTGCGGGGGCGACGACCGCGGTGGCGCCGCCGGCGAGGGCAGCCTCGAGGAGGCGCGCGGAGGCAGGCTCGGTGAACTCGCGCCCGCCCGCGTGGGACATCTCCACCACGGCGATGGGCAGCACGCCGCGGCCAAGGCATTCGGCCGCGACCGCCGCGACCGAGTCGCGGCCGGCAAAGGCGTGGCAGATGACGCCGGCGGCCCCTGCGTCGATTGCGCGCCTCGCGATCGCGCCGGCCACCGGCGGGATGTCGGCAATCTTGAAGTCGCAGATGATGGGCCGGCCCGACGCCCGCTGGAGGCCCCCTACCACGTCGACTCCGCAGGCGAGGACCGTGGGCCAGCCGACCTTGAGCGCGTCGGCGAAGGGCGCGACGGCGAGGGCCACAGCTTCGACCCGGGTGCGTTCTTCGAGGTCGAGGGCAACGACGAGGCCCGTGCGCCGTGGCACCGGGGGAATCGGGACGGTCATCGGCGTCCCCCCTATGCGACGGACCGCCTCCGGCAGGCCCGCGCCAAGTCGACCTCGGCGTCTTTCCAGCCCGGGAAGCGGTGGAGGCGCTCGACGAAAGAACGGGGGTGGAGGCTGCGCCGCCTCGCGGAGCGGCGCCCCGGGCGCGAACTGGCAACTTCGGGAGCGCGCCCTTCGTTGCGGTAGTCCTCGAAGTGCAGCATCTCGTGGTAGAGCAGGTACCGCAGCGTGTCCTTCGCGACGCCAGGGTGGTCGAGCAGGCGCGAGACGGTGATCGACTCGTGGGCCTCGTCAAACGAAGCAAGGACCGCTTTCCCCCGCGCCCTCGTCCACCCGACCGGCGGCGCGGGAAGCGGCGGGTCGAAGAGGGAAGCCGCGACCTCGTAAAGGAGCGGCACGAGGTCGTGGTTCGCGCCTGCGGGCGCCAGCGAGCGCCTGGAGGTGCGGGTGCGCCGCACGGCGAGCGAGAGGTCGCGCGTCTTCGGGTCTGCAAGCCATGACGCGTACGCCATCGCCGCCCACTCGGGCGC
>JBGPNV010000140.1:0-6822 GCA_041487695.1 Thermoplasmata archaeon
CGGCGCGTACGCCGTCGGCGCGTACTGCGGAGGATAGCCCGGCGGCGCGTAGGGCTCGGCCTCCTGTTGCGCCGGCGCGTAGCGTGACGGCGGGGCCGCCGGGGGCATCGATGCGGGCGGCCCCAAGGACGCCGTGTCAAAGCTCGCCTGCACCGGGGGCTGCTGGAGGGGCGCCTGAGGTTCCGCCTCGCGGCCAAATCGCCCGAGGAACCCGCCCCGGCCCTCCGGCTCGGCCCGCACGGGGGGCGGCGACGAGGGCGCGCCAAGCGGCATCCCGAGCGCCGCCGAGGGCGCCTCGGCCCCCTCGTCCTCCCTGCGCGCGCCGCGCCGGGCCACGGCCCGCACCTCGCGGCGCACATGCAAGAGGTACTCGGTGACAAAGAACATGTTGAAGAGCAGGAGTCCGCCCAAGACCACGAGCGGGTCGAGCTTTTGGATTTCCCACGTCAGCGAGTAGTCCACGTCCGCGTCGGTCTTGTTCTGCAGCCTCGCACTGTCGGCAATGTTCACGCTGATCCGGTAGCGCACGGGGCCTCCGTGGCTGCCTGTGAGGGTCACATCGCGGCCCTCGCCCTTCCCGCCCGAAATCCCGAGGAAGTCGCCGGCCGACGCGAACCCCGTGCTGTTCGTGACGACGATGTTCCGCGTGTTCATCGCGACGATGAGGACCGTGACATCATACGCCGTCTTGGGGTCGACACTCACGTGGACCTTGATCCACGAAAGCGACGGCGCGCTCTCCGTGTCCCACGGGGCGGTCACCACGCCCGCGTTCTTGTGGACCGTCGTCGCCTCGGCGGCCCCCGCGTACTGCCCCGCAAACCCGCCGATCGCGGGCCACAGCCCCGACAGCAGGCCCCAGAACGCGAGCACCAAAAGCGCGCTGCGGAAGATGTCCCCAAAGACTTCCGAGTTGAGCTTGACCAGCGCCACGACCCCGGCCGTTTTGAACGGTCTGCCCGTATATGAAGGCTATAGGATTTCGGGCGCGAGCCCGCTCCCTCTAACGCCGCTTGGACTTCTCAAGCAGGGACGCGAGGTCCCGCGAGAGCGCATCCGTCCCGCCCTTCTGCGCCTCGCCGCCGGCGGCGATCTCGCCCTGCGACGCCTTCGACGTGGACTTCTTCGGCGTGCGCCCCAGCGAGGCCGCGATGATCGCGTCGAGGTCCCCGAGGTCCTTCGAGCGCTCCTGCCGTTCGGCCTGGCGCACCTGCGCGGCCTTCGGCGGCGGCGGCGACGGCGGTGTGAGCCATTGCCCCGGCGTGCTGTCCCTCGCGCCCCGCGAAGCCCTGAAGTCGGGTCCCTCGTCGTCTTCCGGCAGCGCTTCGACCGCGGCGGCCTTCGCCGGGGCGCCCTTCACCGCAGCCGCGGGCGGCGGCGTCGGCGCGGCTGGCGCGCTGGGCGCGCGCGCCTTCACGGGCGGCTTTGGCGGCGGGGCCGGGGGCGCCTCTTCGAAGACGGGGACCTCTCCCCGGGCTTGCGCCTGGGGCACCTCGACTTCCTCGAAGGCCTCGACCTCCGGCTCGGGGGCGACCTCCTCGAAGGCCTCGACCGCCTCGCCGCCCGAGGTCTGCGGCTCGAGGGCCTCGAAGCCCTCGCCTTCGTACTCCCTCAGCGGCTTCAACGGTGCGAATTCGCCGGGCGTGGTGCCGTCCGCTTCGAAGTCCTCGGCCTCCTGCCATTCGCCTTGCCCCTCCTCCTCGAAGACTTCGGCGAACTCCGAGCCGTCGCCGCCCTCCACGGTCGGGGCCGGCGGCCGCTCGCGCGCCTTGCCCTCGCCCCCCGGCGTGTGGGCCTCAAGGAGCGCCTCGAAGGGGATGTAGACCGGCACCGCCGGCAGCGGCGCGTCGGGGTTCCGCACGTCAATCTGTGCGCGCGGCAGCGACCTCGCCATGAACTCGACCGCCATGAGCACGAGCCTCACCGTCCTTGACCACTTGCGCGCCTCGTCGACAAACTGCGCGTACTCCTCGGGCGACATCACGGACTGGTTCGCGACAAGCGCCCGCTGCACTCGCCGGAACCCTACACCGGCCCTTGCGAGGTCCTGCGAGAGCGTCTCGGCGGCCGATGCGAGCTGGCCCGCCACGGCGTAGGTCGGCGGCGCGACCCGCCCAAGGTGCATCTTCAGCGTGTCCTGCCCCAGCCTCTCCGAAAATTGCTGCCAGTACCGCAGGTCGCGGTCGGGCGTGAGCCCCTTCGAAAGTTGCTTCTCAAGCTCGCGCGCCGCCTGGTCGGCCCTTGCAAACCATGATGTGACGAGGAAGTACCGGTCGCCGTACTTGCGCACGCGGCTCCTCTGGACCTTCCGGACAATCCCCGTCTTGTCGTCCTCAATGATGAACCCGACAACCTTCGCGCCCGCCTTCGGGATCGTCTCCCGGACCGTCCCCACCGGCTCGATCTGGTCGACGAACCAGACCCGCTGGCCGACCATCGAAATGACTTCGTCTTCCTCCTCGGCGAGCTTCCGCCTGGATCGGCCTTGGGGAGCGCTCATACCCGACCTTTCTCCAGCGACTGCTCGATGGCCTGGCCGCGCTATAAATACCCGTTGCCGACGCACTCGGAGCGCTTCACTCCGGCCCCCTCGCCCCCGCAAGGCCTTTGCCCACGGCCCGCGCTTAACGCGGCCGCCAAGTGATGAGAAGAGGGTCAGGTGAGGCCAACCGGCCTGTGAACGCACGCCTTCTCTGATGGCGCCCGCTCGCCCCCCCCCGGGGATGTGGTCTTTTTATCCGCTCACTCCCGTCCGCCGCCTCGGCGCCCCCGCCTACGCGCGCCTCGAGGTGAACGCTCCTGAAGCTCAAGTGCTGGCACTGCGAGACCGTAAACGAGGTGGACAACGAGAAGCTCCCCCAGCCCATCCGCGACCTCCTCCTCGAGCTTGGCAAGCGCGTCGAGCGGCCCATCACGGGCGACTTCCGCTGCCTCGCCTGCGGGCGCAAGAACCACTTCGAGTTCTTTGGCACCGAGACCTCCGGCGAGCCCATCATCGACATCCGATAGCGCCCGTTTACCCCGAGCAAACCTTTATCGGAAATCTGGCCGCCTCCCTCCCCAAGGTCCCCTCCTGACTCCGCACGCCGACGGCCACCTGTCCGAAAACGTCGAGATGTACCTCAAGACCATCCTCCTCCTTGAACACGACACGTTGGCCCCGTCAAAGACCGGCGACATCTCGAAGGAGCTCAAGGTCTCCCCCGCCGCCGTCACGGAAATGCTCGAACGCCTCCAGCACGAGGGCCTCGTCCGCCACGAGAAGTACAAAGGCACGCAGCTTACCCGTGAAGGGGCCAAACGCGCCCGCGCCGTCATGCGCAAGCACTGCGTCATGGAGCGCTTCCTCGTCGACACCCTCGACATGCGCGACGTGGACTTCCACGAACAGGCCTGCAAACTCGAACACGTGGTCTCCGACGAGATGGCCCTGCGCATGACGCGCCTTTCCAAGATCCGGCCTGAGTGCCCCGACTGCTACGACCGGAAGGCGAAGCACTGCAGCAAGCTCTTCGTCTGAAACCGGGGAGCGGGCGGGCGGGGGGGGGGGGGCCGCGCCTCAGGGCGCCCCGACTTCGGCCTCGGCAAAAGCCTGCGAAACCTCGGGCAGCGGCTCCCGCACGTTCAGCACCCAGAGGTACTCGAGGAAGCTCGAGAGCGGGTAGCCGTCGGCCCACCGCATGATCCGCGCGCCCTTCGCCGTCCGCTCGATCGGCGGGACCTTGCCCATCAGCAGCCTTGCGAATGTCCCGTGCGACTCTTTCAACCACCACAGGTCGCTCGCGGCGTCCCCGAGCGGCACCGCGAAGATCCGCCACGGGTCGTCCCGCGCGCCCTTCAGCCGGTACGCGTAGAACGGCAGCAGGTGCGAGGCCGCGCACTCCTCGACCATCGACTGTGCCTGGACTTCCGCCTTCCCGCTCGACGAGGAGAACCGGAAGACGTCGGACCCCGAAGACTTCACCTCGACGGGGAACGAGAAGTCCCCCCGGAGCCCCACGAGGTCCATGCCGAGCGACCCGGCCGCCCGGATCACGACGAACGGGTAGTGGAGCGTCGAGAAGTAGCAGCGCCTCTGGTGGATGTTCAGCCTCTTGCCAATCCGCATCAGCGTCTCGCGCCGCCCCTCAAGGATGTCCTTCAGCTCGCGCTCGTAGATCGACCCCTTCAGGCAAAGGCACCCCGGCGGTCTTACCCGCCGGACCCCCCTTAAAGGTCACGGGGGGGCGGCCGAAGGCCTTCCTACTCCTGTTCGTCCCCACCGCGCCACCGCCCTTTCCCGACATCGGGGTAGAGCGAGAGCAGGTAGGTGACGTACCCTTCCGTGAGCCCGCGTTCGCTCGCCCCCTCAACCATCGCGTCAAGGTACGCGGGCGCCGGCGTGACCCCCGCGCTTTTCACCGCCACTTCCAGGGCCACCGCCTCGACCTCCTCGCTGTCTTCCCCCTCCACCTTGACCCGGCGCCGCCGCCGCAGGCCCTCCCCGAACCCTTCCTCGACACCCATGCGCAGGGCGTCTCCCGCATTCAGGTCAAAGAGGACCCCTTCGACCTCGCCCTCCTCGTCCCGCACGATGTCCCCCACCCCGCCGCCCCACTCCCTCGACCTCGCCGTGAACGCGAGCCTAAATCCCCGAAGCCTCGCGCGCCTGGCCCCGACCGGGTGGCCCAAGAGCTCCTCGATCTCCACGCTCCGCATGTCCGAGCCGTAGGCGAAGTAGGGCAGCGCGCGCGTCCCCTCGCCCGCCTCGAGGGGCCGCGCCGGCAGAAAGCCTTGAGCCGCCCCCTCCGGCCGCCCCTGCGGGTACCTTCAATTAGGAGCACGGGCAAATCCGGCCCTCTGGGGGCGGCTCCTATCTACGACGTCGCGGTCGTTGGCGCCGGCCCTGGCGGTTCGACCTGCGCATGGCGCCTCGCCAAGGCCGGCATCAAGGTCGCCCTCATCGACAAAGCGACCTTCCCGCGCCAGAAAGCCTGCGGCGGCGGCCTGCCCGAGCGCATCTTCCGCTACGGCGAACTCCCGGAATTCCGCTCCGCCCTTGAGGTCTCCTCAAATTCTCTCATTTTCGAATCGTGCCCCACCGGCGACCGCGCCTACATGCCAAACGACGGGCCCATCGTGTGGCAGGCCCGCCGCTTCGTCCTCGACAAGACAATCTTCGATCAGGCTGTGGCTGCCGGGGCCGAGCCCATGCTCCAAACGAACGTGCGCAGCTGGGACTACTCCGACGGCGGCGTCGTCCTCAAGACCGCGGCGGGCCCCGACGCGCCCGCCAAGGAAATCCGCGCCAAGGTCGTCGTGGGCGCCGGCGGCTCCCGCGACCTCGTCGCCAAAGTCCTGCGCGCCCGCGAGGGCCTGCCCCCCGACTGGGGCCCCAAAGAGGCCCACGCGGCCACCCGCATCGAGCCCGAAGTCGGCGAGGACGTCGTCGAGGAGTTCTACGGCAAGGAGCGCGCGCTCTGGGTCCACCTCAACCCCCGCGGCATCAAGGGCTACGGGTGGGTCTTCCCCAAGAAGTCCTCGCTCAACATCGGCATCGCCGAGTTCGTCATCGGCGACAAAGAGGTCGACCTCCACGCGCTCACCCGCGACTACATCAAGCTCCTCGAAAAGGAAAACCTCGTGCCCCCCGGCCTCGACAAGGTCAAGGTCGACGGCGCCTGGCTCCCCATCGGCGGCCCCCTTGCCAAGACCTACACGGACAACTGCCTCGTCGTGGGTGACGCCGCCGGGTTCCCCTCCGCGCTTACCGGCGAAGGGATCTGGTTCGCCATCGACTCGGGCCGCTGCGCCGGCGAGACCCTCATCGAGGCCCTCGCAAAGGGCGACGTCACGAAGGCCGGCCTTTCGGGATACGAGTCGCGGTGGAAGGGCGCGTTTGGCAAAGAGCTCTACACCCACCTCAGGTGGACGAAGACCTTCTACAAGATCCCCACGCGCATCACCCGCATGGCCTCCCGCGACAAGCAGCTCGTCGAGCGCGGGATCGCGACCCTCACGGGTCTCCGCAAGCGCGGCACCTCGAACCGCTACTTCCGCACACGCGTGGCCGTAAACGCCTTCCGCTACGCCTTCCGCCCCGCGCCCAAGGACGTCAAGCTGCCCGGCCACCCCGCGCCCGCCGTGCCCATGCGGTGAAGCGGCCTTCGCGCCTGCCTACAGTTACAAATAGGGCGCTTTCGATCGCGCGAGTCCCTCGTGGGTCCATGGTCTAGCGGCATGACGTTTCCCTGACACGGAGAAGGTCGCAGGTTCGAATCCTGCTGGACCCACTCGCCCTTTCTCCACGAGCCCCCACCCTACTCGTCCTCGCTCCTCGCCCTCGCGCCACCTGCACCGCCGCTCTTTGCCCCCGCGCCCCCCGCGCCTTCCGTCTGCCTCCTCGCCACCTCGGGCGCGAGCGCGAGCAGCATCCCGAAGTACGACCACGCGTGCCCCCCCGCGATCACGTCGCCGATCGCCCTCGCCCAGTTCCAGATGATGAGCCCGCTGTCGCCGCCTGCCCCCAGCTTGAGGTCGTAGAACCCGGGGTCGCGCGTCGAGACCGTTACGGCAAACCCCTGCTTCTCTCCAATGGCCGTCGCGAACTCGAGGAGGTAGGCGGGCGAGAAAACGTACATGCAGAGGAGTTCGCGCGAGGCAAGCGCCTTCTCGAACCACGCGTGCTCCTTCATCCAGGCGCCCGCCGCCTCGTCTTTGAGGCGCTCGACGAGCTCCTGCAGGTCGACCATGACGGGCTTGTCGGCCCCCGGCGCGGCCTCCGCGCAGTGGCGGACGAGCGCGTCGAGCGCCGGCGTCATGACCTCCATCGCCTGCCGCTCC
>JBGPNV010000141.1:0-6820 GCA_041487695.1 Thermoplasmata archaeon
CTCGTGCTGGACGACGACGGCGTCGGCGCCTTTGATCGCCTCGTCGACCGAGAGGGCGCGGCGGAAGTTCTCGCGGTCCTGGAGCGAGAGGCGGAGGGCAAACTGGTCGCGCACGAGGGGGTCGAACCCCACGACCTCGGCGCCGCCTTCGGCGGCCTCCGCCGCGATGAGGAGCGCGCGGCTCTCGCGGACGTCGTCCGTGCCGGGCTTGAACGAGAGGCCGAGGATTGCGATGCGCTTGCCCGCAAGCTCGCCGAGTTCCTCGCCAAGCATCCGCGAAACTTCCTGCGGCTGACGCTGGTTGACCTCGAGGGCGGCTTCCGCCAGGGTGAGCGGGCGCCCCGCGCCGCGCGCGGCCGCGGCGATCGCCTTGAGGTCCTTGGGGAAGCATGAGCCGCCGAAGCCGACGCCGGCGTCGAGGAAGCGGCGCCCGATGCGCGCGTCGTGGCCGATCGCGTCGGCGACAGTGCGCCAATCGACACCGAGGGCGCCGGAGAGGTTGGCAAACTCGTTGGCAAAGGAGATCTTCGTCGCGAGGAACGCGTTGGCGGCGTACTTCACCATCTCGGCCGTGGTGAGGTCCGTCCACATGACCGGGCAAGCGGCCCAGCTGAAGAGACCCCCGACCGATTGGCAGGAGGCCTCGTCGAGGCCGCCGATGACGATGCGGTCGGGGTTGAGGGCGTCCTCGAGCGCGGAGCCCTCCTTCAGGAACTCGGGGTTGGCGGCGAGGAGGAACCCCTTGCCCGCGCGCGAGGCCGAGGCGCTCTCGAGCGTCTTTCGGACGACGCCTGCGGTCGTGCCGGGCACGACCGTGGACTTCACGATCACGGTCACGGGGGCCTTGGACCTGCGCCGCTTGAGCTCGGCGCCAATCGAGGAACACACGACCTTCACGAACGAGAGGTCCTGCGAGCCGTCGGGGTTGGGGGGCGTCCCCACGCAGATGAAGATGTGGCTGGGCGCGCGGAACGCATCGGCCGGCGAGGCCGTTGCGCGCACGAGCTTCGCCTTGAGCGCGCGCCGGAGCGCCCTGTCGACGCCGGGCTCCTTGAAGGGCGCGTGCCCCGAGCGGACCGCCTCGACCTTTGACGCGTCGATGTCGAGAAGCGTGCAGGGGACCTTGTGGGCGGCAAGCGCCAGGGCCGTGGTGACGCCAACGAAGGAGGAGCCGACGACGGTTACGCGCGCTTCGGACAAGGGGGCCCCAAGACTCCGGCCCCGGCGATCGGGGGCCTTGCGAATAAAGCCTGCCCCGGCAGGCCCGTTCAGGTTCGCCGCCTTCGCATCTGGACGACGAAGGCCGCAGCGGCGCCGGCCGCCAGGAGGACAACGAGGAGCAGGGTCCCTTCGCCGCCGCTTGCCTGCTGGACGGGGCGATGCGCGGCGACCTCGACCTGCCATGCGTGCTCGGCGGCAAACTCGCTGTCGGAGACGCGAACCGTGAGGTTGTGCGTGCCGACCTGCTGTGCGCTGGGGACGAACACGAATCCCGTGCCCTGCCCGACCTCGGACCCGTCGAGGAGCCATGTGATCGTGACGGGCAGGAGGCCGTCGTCCACGACGCCGACGGCGAAGGGCAGGCGCTCGTTGAGGTACGAGAGGACGACCGAAGAGTTGGGCTCAAAGAGGTCGATCGCGGGGGCCGTGTTCAGCGTGGTGACGGTGACGGACCAATTGTAGGTGAGGCGCGTGGCACCCGACAGGACTTCGAGGCTCACCGCGTGGACGGACGCGGAGGTCCACATCTGCGTGACCGAGTCGGTTCCGATGAGGGCAGTGTTCCCGTCAAACCACGAGAGGACGACAAGGTCGCCGTCCGGGTCGACCGCCCGGCCCGTGAAGGTCGTGTTGGCGAAAGCCAGGACGCTGAGCGCGCCCGGCGGGGGTGAAAGCCCGGACACGATGGGCGGGCTGTCGGTGACCTTGATCGTCCATTCCCGCGCGAGCGTGTTGGTCCGGTCGCTCACATCGAGGTGGAGGACGTATTCACCCGGGGACAGGGGGCCGACTTCGGTCGCGTTCGCCGTCGAGGGCAGGGCAAGCGAGCCGAGGCGCCACGTGTAGACAAGGGCTGACGACTCGTGGTCGGAGGCGGCGACCGCGACGGCGCGCCGCGCCGTGTGCGCCATCGTGAAGTTCGAGACGGGGTCGAGGGCGGTAAGGACCGGGGCCACGTCGACGCTTGTGAGGTTCCACACGACGGCGGCCTCCAGCGACCCGTCGGAGACCGAGAGGCGCACTTCGTGCCGGCCGACCGGCTGTCCGGCCACCCGGAAGGAATCGTTGCCCGTGGTGGAGAGCGCCCCGTCGAGGCTCCAGTACCAGATCAGGGTGTCCTGGTCGAGGTCGGTCGCGCGGGCCGTGAACGTCGCCGGGTCGATGAAGGAGACCTCAAGGTCGGAGCCGGGGGCGAACTGGTTGACGACGGGCGCGGCGTTCGTGCCCGTCGTGTTCCATGTCCATACGGTGGACACGAAGCCGTCCGCGGCGGAAAGGCGCACGGCGACAGGGCCCATCCCCACGGGCCAAAGGACGAATTGGGGGGCCGCGCCCGACGGGGCGCCGTTGACGGTCCAGGTCAGGGCGACGGCGTCACCGTCGGGGTCGGAGGCGGAGACCTCGAACCGCACGGTCTCGTTGTGGCTGCGTGGAAGGCCGTCGGGGGGCGCGGCGACAAGGGCGAGCACGGGCGGCGCGTTCGTCGAGGTCACGTTCCAAGTGAATTCGGCCAGCGCGTAGGCGTCGGCGACCTGCAGGCGGACGGCGTGGGCGCCCACGGGGAGCGGCCCAACACTGAGGGAGGCGCCGCCCGACGGAAGGGTAAGCCCGTCGAGCGCCCACGTGAACGCGAGGGGCTCGGCATCGGCATCCGTCGGGACCGCCGACAGCGTGCGGGAGGCCGTGTGCGAGAGCGCGAAGCCGGAGGCGGGGTCGACCGACACGAAGAGGGGCGCCGCGTTGGTCGAAGTGACGGCCCAGACGAAGACGGCGGCCGTGAAGGGGTCGGACGCGGCCATGCTCACGAAGTGGACACCCATGGTGAGGTTGTCGACGGCGAAAGAGGCCAAGGACCCGTTCTGGCCAATGACGCCGTCGAGGCCCCAGAGGTAGTTCAGCGGGTCGGAATCATCGTCCCCCACAAGGACGGCAACGGTGACGGAGGCAAAATGGGAGACCGAGAAGTTGCCGGGCGGGTTGGCGGCAAGAAGGGCGGGCGCGGCGTTCGTGGAGGTCACGCTCCAGTTGAAGTAGACCGACACAAAGGGGTCGAGGACGCGCACCTGGAGGGTGTGGGAGCCGAGCGTGAGGTTCGTGAGGTTGACCGAGGTCACGCCCGAAGCGAGGAACCGGCCGTCGAGCCGCCAAACGAATGTGAGGGTCTCGAGGTCGAGGTCGGCGGCCTGGGCCTCAAAGGTGACCGTCGCGGTGTGGGACATCGATAGGGGCGAGGCGGGCGAAACGAGGGTGAACGTCGGCGGGCGGTTCACGTTGAGGACGGTGAGGGCCCACGTGTGGTTGAAGGCGAAGTCGCCGTTTTCGCCGTCGCAGCGCAGCGTGTGGTTCCCCGAGGCGAAGAAGTCGGGCGTGAAGGCGTAGGCGGACTTGTCCGTGAGGGCAGGCAGGACGGCGCCATCAAGTGTCCACGTCAGGTTGACCTTGACGGAGGGCGGGTACGACGAGGCGGCGACGGAGAAGGCCGTGGTCGTGTTCTCGTCCATCGAGAGGGCGTTGCCCGGCGGGTCGAACGAGGCAGTGAGCGGGTTCTTGAGGGTCTGGCGGAGGCGCGGAGCGCCGAGCGAGACGAAGCCGTAGTGGCTCGAGGTCACGACGAAGGGGACGTCCACGTAGGTCGCGCTGGGAAAGGAGGCCAACGTGGAGGCGATGATCGCGTTCATCTCGGAGGTGGGTAGCGAGACATTCACGGCGCCGTTGAACACGCCAGTTGCGTTGAAGAAGCGCGAGCCGCCCGTCCCCAACCGGACCGTGACGTTCTCGGGCAGGCCGCGCCGCTGGACGATGATGTCCACGGCGTCGAGCATCGGGGTCTGCTGGTTCGTGGTTTCGAAGTTCAGCGCGTAGAGGAGGGAGTTGCCGGCAAGGGTGAGGTTCGTGAAGGTGGCGTTCGAGACGCGGGCGAAGGTCGTTCCGTTGTCGTTCGAGATGTCGATCGAGAGCGTACCGTTGGGCGAGGCGGTGGTGACCGACACGGCCGCGGCGGAGATCTGTTCCGCGTACGTGAAGGGTGACGACACGTAGCGGCCGGAGGACCGGTAGGCTCGGTAGTCGAAGGTGAGCCCGCCGAAGAGCGGCGGGGTGCCGCGGCCGGAGGCGTTGAGGAAGACCCACCACTCGACGAAGCGGGCGGCGGGGGTGCTCGTGATGGTGGAGGTCGAGGTGAGGTCCTCGAGGGCTGTCCAGGTCGAGCCGTCGGCGGACGAACGCAGCAGGACCTGGACGCTTGTGGAGGCGGGGACCGTGGCATTGAACGAGAGGGACAAAAGGGAGGCGGGGAGCCGGGCGGCGAAGTCGACGCGGCCCCGGAGGACGCCGGGCGAGTAGTCCGCGTCGGCGCGCCCGACTTGCTGAGAGGCGACGGACGCCTCGACGCCGACGTAGAGCAGGATGAAGCGGCCGGCGTTCGGGATGATGTCGGGGGTGGCGACCTGCCCGCCCTCCCAGCCGCTGCCCGTGCCGTTGAGGATGTAGCTCGGGTGCTTGGTCCACGAGGTCCCGTCAGTGGAGACGGCCTCGCAGAGGTGGTACGCGGCGTTCGTGTTGCAGCCGGAATACATGTAATAGACGCCGTCCCACTTGCGGACCGTGCCGACTTGGAGGTCGTCGCGGTCGATGGACCCTGCGCCGCCGCGCGAGAGGACGGGGTTCGAGGCGTACTTCGTCCAGTTGTAGCCGTCGGAGGAGGTCGCGTAGCCGACGGAGTTGCCGCCGCCGGTGGTCACCGTGGTGCCGGAGTACCACATCTTCCACGTGCCGTCCTCGTAAAGGACCCTGGGGGAGCCCGAGTTGTACGTGTCCCAGCCGGAGGCCGAGTAATTGAGGACGGGGTTGCTTGCGTATTTCGTCCAATTTACAAGGTCCGTGGAGGTGGCGACCCCGGAGGTCATCCGGGTGCCGCCGGCTGCCCACCCCGCGTAGTACATTCGGTAGCCCGTGCCGTTCGGCTCGGCGACGACCCACGGGGCGTCGACGTGGTGGGCGTCGAAGCCGGAGGCGCCGCGGCCGAGGGCGGGCTGGGCGTCCCACGTCCAATTGACAAGGTCGGTGGAGGTGGCGTGGCCGATGGAGACATTGGAGGTCGAGGCGACGGCGTTTACGCCCGCGAAGAGGTGGTAGGTGCCATTGACCTCGAGGATGTTGGGCCAATAGATGAATTTGGCATAGTAGGTCGAGGCGGCGTTCGCGAGGATCGGGTTGCTGGGGTAGCGGGTGAAGGCGACGGGCGAGGTGCCGATCGAGGCGGCGCGGCCGGCGGGCAGAATGTTTGTGTTCGAGTGGGAAACGCCCGTACCAATGAGCGTGTCGGCGCCACGCTCTCCGACCGTCACCTGCTCGACGGCGGGCGAGGTGGCGGGCGCAGCGGCGGTAAGGGCGAGGCGGATGCGCAGCGTCGGGTTGCCGATGGGGTCGAGGGCCACCGGGCCGTTGACGGGCTGGTTCGAGACGAGGAGCGAGAGGGTGGGCGAGAGGAGGTCGACGGCAAGAGAGCCGCCGCCCGAGAAGTCGCCGCGCACGGTGAGGACGCCCCACCCGGCGGCGGGGGCGGACAAGTTCCCTGAAATGAAAGTCCCGGTGTTTGTCCCGTTGAGGACAAGTTGGCCGGAGGAAACGGCGGTGCCGTTGAAGGAGCCGTTCGCGAAGTTGCCGGTGCCGGGCGTGGCGCCGTCGAGGGTGACGACCCCGGTGTCGGTGTCGAGGAAGACTTGGCCGTTGGAGATCTGCAGGGAGTCTTTCGCCGTGTAGGAGGCGAAGTCGCTCGAGGTGGACTCCTGCGTGCTCGAATTGAGGAAGCCCGGCAGGCCGGAGACGGCAAGGGACCCTTGGGTGACGGAGCCGTTCGTGAGGAGGCGGAGCGAGGCCCCCGTGAGTTCGGTCGTGCCCGCGTTAAAGAGCAGGCCGGAGGCGTCGGACCCGTCCGTGAAGCCGCCGGTGTCGAACGCGTAGGCGGAGGCGGGTGGCGCGGCAAGGAGGAGGGCGAGGAGGAACGCGGCGGGGCAAATTCCCCAACGCGCGCGGGGCAAAAGGGTCGCAGAATTTCTAGACAAAATTTTGGCATGGGCAATCCTAGAAGTTTGCACGGAACCACCACCCAGAGAGTTTGCTTCTCTTTGGGCGCCCCGATATTTAAACGCTCTTCGGGAGGGGCCCGTCGGCCGGTGGCCCGCCGCCCGGACGCGACGCGCGCGATTCGCGAGGACCGCGGCAGCAAGCGACAGGGAGAAACGCCTTCGAGCGGCGTGCCGAAAGGGCGAGACTTTGAATAGGTGCGGGCTCTTTTCCGGGGACGGTGGAGAGATGGCCAACACCGTAGAGTCAAGGGCAATTAGTTTTGTGGATGGATCGAAGTCGCCACGGAGCGCGCGCGGGCGCACGAAGGGGACCCTTGCCGCGCTGCTGGTCGCGTTCATGTTTGTGCCGAACCTCTCGTTCCTCGGGCCCGTGTCGGCCTACGCGGTGACGG
This sequence comes from Thermoplasmata archaeon, assembly GCA_041487695.1. GTDB lineage: Archaea > Thermoplasmatota > DTKX01 > DTKX01 > DATEUP01 > DATEUP01. Next base: position 6,701 of record JBGPNV010000141.1, read on the forward strand.
ACACGACCTTCGCGGACGGCTCCTTGCAAACCACGCTCCACTTCACCTCGCCAACCCAAGAGCTCGCGGGCCCGCTCCTGCGCATCCTCACGAACGCCACGCTGGACGGCGTCACGCTGA
>JBGPNV010000142.1:0-6800 GCA_041487695.1 Thermoplasmata archaeon
ATACCGAGAGGCGTTCTTAAAGGTTGGCCGCGCCGGCGGCTCGGCGCCGCAAGGGCTGGCCGGCGTGCCGTGGAAACGGCCCTCAAAGGGCGGTTTCGAGCTCGTGGAGGAAGGCCTCAACCTCGTCGAGGCAGAGGTCCATCCCCGGCTCCAACGGGACCTCCCCGATGTAAGAGTGGGACTCGTGGAGCGTGTCGGCAAAGACCCGGAGGCGGTCGGCGAGGTCCCCGCGCCCGGAGCCCTCCTTGAACTCGGTCCGGGCCCGGTGGGCAAGCGGCCCGGGCTCCGGGCCTCGGCCGTGCCGCCTCATCGCCGCACCGACGGCTTGGAGCGACGCGAGCCACGCCTTTTCGGCGGCCTCCCGGACGTGCCGCATGTCCTTCGTCCTGTAGCCCGTGGAAGCCTCCTCGCGCGCAAGCTCGCGGAACGAGAGGGCGATCCGCTGGAGTTCTTCGGGCATGCTGCTTGGGGCCACGGCGCCTCCGTCTCCCCACGCCCTTGTGAATATTGGTTGAGGGAAATCGCCAAACTCTCATCCAAGTCGCGCGAGCCGCGGGCCGCGCGCCCGCGCGCCCGCGCGCTTCAGCCGAGCACGGCGCCGCACTCTTGGCAGGCGCTCGGCGCCGCGCCCTCGGGCGCGTCCACCTTCGTGAAACACTCGGCGCAGAACCAATCGTCGTCGGTCACGGTCGATGGGTCGATCCCCTGCGTAACCAGCGCTGCGTGGAACCGGTCAGCTTCGGCCTCGCGCGCTTCGTCCTTGGAAGGGTCAAGGACGCGGTACGTGAGCCAAAGGAAGGGCGCGACCCAAAGGAGGAAGATGAGGTCGCCGAGGTTCGCGTGCGTCCACAGGAGCGCGGGCGCGCCGTAGTGGTGGCCAGCCTCCACGATGATGACCATGCGGAGCAGGTTCGCGACATAGGCGAAGCCAAGCCCGAGGGCGAGGAGGGCGCCCACGCGTGCCGTGAGCCGCGGGTACTCCGTGAGGACGAGCGCCGCGAAGGCGGCCATGAAGATCCCCATGGAATAGAGCCCCGAGCACGAGGTTGCGATGTAGACGGCGGCCGTGCCCCCGGTCGTGACGTCGGGGTACCACAGGATGTTGCTGACGTACGAGGTCGGCGTGCCAAGCACGTTGAGGATTGCCGAAAGCTGGGGCGTGAGCAGCGCGGCCGTGTACTCGTCGACGCTCGAGTAGGGGTCGTGGCCGAAGCGCAGGGCCATGAGGGGCAGCCCGAACACGAGGCTGAGGGCCGAGAAAAAGAGCAGGAGGAAGTTGCGCTCGCGCCGCAGCGTTTCGGGGACGAAGGGGAATGCGATGAGCACCGAGCCGAGGCCGAGGACGACGAAGTCCGTGGACAGGAGTTCGGGGGACGTCGTGAGGTAACGGTTGAAGAGGAGGTCGAAGGCGATCACGAGGGCGCCAAAAAGGGGGAAGACCCTGGTGAGGCGGCCGCCCATGGTCACGCGGTCGATGAGCGCGTCGCCGAGGGTGGGCCGCTGCGGGCGCGCCTCGGCGGCCTGCGCGAGGGTTGTGCGGGCGCGCGGTGTGGGCCGGCCAAGGGAAGGCAGGACGAGGAGGGAGGCGCCCGCCACGATCATGGCGAAGCCGGCCCAGAAGACGGCCGGGTGTGCAAGCGCGAGCTTGTTCGCGACAAGGACAAACGCGGTCCCTTGGAACGCGAGGATGGCGGCGGCGGCCTGCACGCGCCGGGCGCGGCCAGGGGAAGCGGTGATCCACCGGGCGGCGCGCTCAACGGCCGCGCGCACGCGCGGCGCCACGTTCCCCTTCGCCATTCAGCCTCCCCTTGGCCCCTTTCAGATAAAACCTTGCGGCGGAAGGGCCAAACGAGGCCCATCAGGTTGGGGATTTGCCGATGGGCACGAGGCGCCGTCTCGAGGACGGGGGGACCCTCTTGCCAGGCTCGCCGGAGCCCTTACGCGCAGGGCGCGGCCGACTTTGCCGAGTATGTCGGCAAACGCTCTCAAAATCCAGGCCGTAGGCCCCCCATGACAGAGGTTTAGGGTGCGCCAGGCGCGTTTGGCGGCCACGCTTGAGCCAGGCTGAGCCCCGCAAGCCAGGGCCCTTGGACAAGGGGGTCTCTCGCGCGGCCTGCCTCCTCCCTTCGCCGTCTGCCGACTTTTTGACCCAAACACCTTGAACTCCCCACGGCCAGAACGTTTATCTGAGGCTTCCCTATCTCCGGAAAAAGAGGGGTTCGAACTGACCGCACAACTACAGCTAACGCACCGCGAGGCCGCGCTCCTGAGACGCACCCTGGAATACGCCCTCGACAACTGCGCGCCCGACGACGAGCCCGTGATCGCCAACTTCATCGAGCGGATGGACGGGGACCGGGGCCTGGAGTTCGAATACGAGGAGTCCTCGGTGCTGCGGGACATCCTCCAGTTTGCCGCGGACACGGGGTCGGTCGGCAACAACACGACCTTCGACTCGCTGATTTCGAAGATCTAGAGGCGCCGCGGTTTATCCGTGGGCGCCGCACTTCCTCGCGTGGGTGAGCGCAGGCCATCGAAGGAATCCGAGGGGACGCGGGAGCTGCGCGACCGCCTCGGCGATGCGGTGGGGGCGCAGCGAGCCGACACGGCGCCGCAGGATGGGCGGCGGAGGGCAGTGGGCTACATGGCCGCGCTCGGGGCGGCCGCGTTCGCGGGCCTCATCCCCGTGATCGCAAAACGCGACCTTGGCGGCATCGAGCCCTTGCTCGTGGCCGGCCTCATCAATGGATTCGCGGCCGCGGCCCTCGTCCCCTTCGTGCCGAGGCCCGTGTTCAGCCGGGCGGACTGGAGGCTCCTCGGGCTCATTGCGGCGGTCGGGGTAGTCGCCGCCCCGCTCTTCTATTTCACCGGCCTCCAAGACACGAGCGCCACGGAGGCGTCCATGCTCGTGAACGTCGAGACGGTGGGTACGCTCGTGTTTGCCGTGATCGTGCTGCGCGAGAAGGCGGGCGCGCTCGAGGTGGCGGCGGTGCTCGCGGTCGCGATGGGCGCGGTGGTGCTCGTGACGAACCTTAGCGTGAGCGTCGATGCGGCGCACCTGCGGGGCAACCTCCTCATCGTGGGGGGCGCACTCCTTTGGGCCCTCGACAACACGGTGTCGGCAGGCCTCACCCGGAGAAACCGCCCGATTGCGGTGGCCGCCTGGAAAAATGTGGTTGGCGCCTCCCTCGTCCTTGGCGCCGCGGCGGCCTTCGGCGCCGACTTCGGCGCGCTTCGCGAGCACCTGGTCAGCTTCGTCGTGGCCGGCGCCGTGGGGATCGGTGTATCGCTCACGCTTTTCTATATCTCGCTGCGCCACATCGACGCCTACCGCACCTCGGCGATCTTCGGGATGCAGGCGGTCTTCGGCGCCGCGGGCGCGTTCTTCCTCCTTGGCGAGCGCGTGTCGGCGGTGCAAGCGGGGGGCGCGGCCCTCATGGTCGGGGCGGTCCTCGCGATGGCCCTCCTCCACCGACCGGCCGCCCCGCCGGCGGAGACGGGGCCGAAGCCTTTGTGAGCTATGGCAACCTAAATCCCCCCCCCCATGAACCCCGTGAAGCGCCAGGTCCGCCGTGTGGTCATCGTTGCGGCCGCGCTCTCCGTCATGCTGTTGGCTGTCCTCGTCTACCGTGTCGGCCCGGCAAGCGACGGGGCGACAGGCTCCCACGCCAAGGACTTCGTGTCAGGCGCCTTTGCCAAGCTCGTCGTCGAGGTCGACTGGGTAGTCGAATCGGGGACGAGCTACAAGCCCTCGACCCAAGTGATCGACTTCCTAGGACAGCGCCTCGCGGAGAGGTGCACGAAACCCGGGGGCATCACCGTGTCGTTCGGCAACGCGGTCCCCACGAACGACACGGCGTTCTCGGCCGACGAACTGCGCGCGCTCGAGTCCTCGCAGCGGTCCTCGCACACGGGGGGCGACACGGCGGCCATGTGGATCGTCTTCGCCAACCGGTACGCCGAAGGGGGCGCGGGCGGGGGCGTCGTCGCGGGCATGGCGTACTCCGGGTCGTCGGTGGCCGTGTTCGCCGCGTCGATCGGGGACGCGGCCACCCTCTTCGCTCCCACGGAAATGCTCGAGAAGATTACCGTCGTCCATGAGGTGGGCCACCTCCTAGGGCTTGTGGACGGCGGGACGCCCATGGTCACGCCCCACGAGGACCCGGCCCACCCCGGCCACTCGTCGGACCCTAACTCCGTGATGTACTGGCAGGCCGAGGGCCCGGGCCTTGCCCAGATGATCCAAGGGGGGGCCACGCCCGACAACTTTGATAGCAACGACATCGCTGACCTGCGCGCGATTGGGGGCAAATAACTATGGCAAGAAAAGCGGCGAAGCGCCGGAAATCCCGCACGTTCCCGGACCTCGGCCGCCTCGACATCTGCCTCGACGTGACGAGCCTTCCCCGTTCGGCGGCGTTCTACGAGGCCCTCGGGTTCCGCGAGGTCGAGGGAAAGCGCAGGGAGGGCTGGGCCGTCCTCGAGCGGGGCGGCGTGCGGGTCGGCCTCTTCCACGGCTTCATCAAATCCAACGTGCTGAACTTCCGGGGAGGCGATGTGCCCGCGATCGTCCGGGCCCTCGAGCGGGCGAGGATGGAGCCCTACGAAGTGAAGTTCGTCGACCGGAAGGGCGCGGGCCGCGCCTCGATCCGAGACCCCGACGGCAACGTGATCTTCTTCGACACCACGCCGCGCGAGCGGACGGCTCGAAAGAAGGCCCGGAGCCGTTAGCGGGGCTGCCGGCGGGGCAGGACCTTGCGCACAAGCCCTTTGACGGCCGAGAGTTTGGGGACGGTGCGAAGGGCTCCGCGGACCTTTTCGCGCACCGGCGGGACGAAGCGGTAGGCCACGGCGACCGCGGCAAGTACGAGGAGGACCACGAGGAGCGCCGTGCCCCCCGGCCCCGCGAAGATGCCGCCAAGCCCGCCCTCGCCGCTCCCGGGGAGCGTCGTGTTGTTCCAGTAGCCGAGGCTCACGGTGACGCTCGTCATGACGATGTCGTTGACGGGCTGCTCCTGGAGGAGGGGACGGCGCAGCCCGTTAACCGGCTGCGAAGCGATCGTGCGGACGACCTCTATGCCCTCGACCGTGATCCCAAAGACCGCGTACTGTCCGTCGAGCTGGTGCTGCGCGCCGTCGCAGATGTAGAACTGCGAGGAAGCGGAGTCCGGGGCGCTCGAGCGCGCCATGCCGAAGGCGCCGTCCTCGTGCGTCAGCGTGTCGTTGATCTCGAGCGGGATCGTCTGGCCTGAGCCGCCCATCCCGTCGTTGTAGGGGTTGTTGTCCTTCGTGTTCGGGTCGCCCGTCTGGATGACGAAATTGTCGACGACGCGGTGGAACTTGATGCCGTCGTAGAAGCCCGACGAGGAGAGGTTGATGAAATTCCCGGTGGTGATCGGGGCCCCTTGCTCGTAGAGCATCGCGACGATGGTCCCGAAGGTCGTCTCGATCGTGACGGTGGCGTTGACCCAGGTCGAAACCGCGAGGGGGTCCGAGGCCGATGCCGGAGCCACCGCAGACGAGGCGCCTGGCAGCGCCAGCGCGAGTCCGAGCGCAAGCGCGGTCAGGCCCGCAAGACGCATACGACCGCAAAAGGCCAGCCATCGTCCTAAAGCCTTCGCCCGAGCCCGGTCGAGCGCCCGGCCGCCCCGCTCGGCGGTTTGGCCGGCCTCCACCATACCAAAGGCTTGATGTTGCCTGCAAGGAGGAAAAGGAGGGGGCTGTGGGGTTTGCGCCAAGGAGGGACGCGCCGTGCCGGACCGGCTGCCCTCATGTTCGCGGCAGCCTTGCTCGTCCCGAGCCTCGCGGGGGCGACGACGTACGAGCCGGCCGTAGGGAACCCCATCGACGGCTACGACCTTGCGAATTCTCCTTGGGTGCGCAGCGGCGACGGGTCGGCTGGCAACCCCTTCGTCATCTCGGGCTGGGAGCGCAACCTCACGAACGGGGCGAACGGGTCCGAATTGGGCTCCACGGCAGCCTACCTGACAATCCGCGGCAACCATTTCTTCGGGGACGGCGTGGGGCCCCACACGCAATGCTGCCGGGCCATGAACGTGTTCGAACTGCGAAATTTCACGTTCGAGGACAACCTCGTGGAAAAGGTCCGCATGACCTACGCGATGTTCACGGGGTACCAGGATGAGCGCGTCACGCAGGACAACGTCCGCATCGTGGGCAACCAGATCCTGAACAACACGGACGCGGGCCTCTCCATCGCCAACGCGCGCAACTTTACGATCGCGGAGAATCTCTTCGTGGGGACGGGGGGGCCGCCGATCGCCCTTCGGAGCAACACGGCTGATATCCGTGTTTTCCACAACACCTTCATCAACAACTCGGCGCAGCCCATCGACGGGGGGGGCTCCGAAAACGCCTGGGACGACGGCTACCCCTCAGGCGGGAACTACTGGTCGGACTACAACGGCACGGATGCCTGCAAGGGCGCGGCCCAGGACGACTGCACGGGCAGCGACGGGATCGGCGACACGCCGTATGTCATCGATGGGGACAGCAAGGACCGCTACCCGCTCATGGCTCCCTACACACCGACGAACCACGCGCCGACCGTCGTGCTCGCCTTTTCGCCGGAGGCGCCTGCGGTCAACGAGACCGTCTCCTTCGATGCCTCGCAGACCACGGACCCGGACGGCGCGGGGGCCGCCCTCGAATTCCGTTGGGACCTCGACGGAGATGGCTCCTTTGAAGTTGACTGGAGCACGACTTCCACGCCAACAGCGACCTTTGCGCACGCCGGAAATGTGACTGTGCACGTCGAGGCTCGGGACAGCGCGGGCGCA
>JBGPNV010000143.1:0-6791 GCA_041487695.1 Thermoplasmata archaeon
CCCGCTTCCAAGCCTTTATCTTGGCTCTGCCCGATCGCAAGCGCCTCAAGGAGGCCCGCTCCTGGCCGCTCCCCGTTGGACGAGGTACGACGACTTCCTCGAGGACTTGCCGCGCTACCACTGCGCGGTCAAGCCCGACCACAAGTTCTGCACCGTGTGCGTGCGCATCAATTCCTCCGTCGCGATGGACTGCCCGTGGAAGGACGAACCTTCCGGCTTCGCCGCGCCGGCGCGTAGCGCGGCCAAACCGACCGCGGCCCCGCCCGCGCTCGGCTCGGCGCCGTATTCGGAGGTCGAGGGCGAGGACCTTGCCGTCGCGGCGCAGGCTTCCGACGTGTCGCAGGCCATCCTCTCGGAAGGGCCCATCATCGAGTTTGCCAGGTCGAGCGAGCCCTCAGCGCCGAAGAAGCGCATGAAGGCGAAGGCCGTCGGGACGCGGGGCGGCCCGCCCCGCGCGACCCCCCCTGCGCCGCGGCCCTCTGTAGACCTCGGGCCCGCGCCCCTCCGGCCACGTCTCCCGCCACCTCTCCCATCCGCGCCCGTGGCACCGCCGCCCGCGCCGCCGATGCGCCCGATTCCTCGCGGAGCGCCCCCGCCAGCGGTGGGTGCGCCGCCGCGAGCTGGGCCTCCCGGCGCGCCCGCACGCCCGATGCCCCGCGGGCCTCCCCCGCCGGGCTACCGACGACCTCCGCCCCCCGGCTTCCGCGGCCCTCCGCCGCAGGGCGCGCGCGGGCCTCCGCCTCCGGGTCAAGGCCCCGGCGGGCCCCGAGGCCCCACGCCCGCCCCGGGCGGCCGTGGCCCGCCACCGCCGGGCATGCGCGGCCCTCCGCAACCCGGCTTCCGCGGCCCTCCACCTCCCGGCTTCCGCGGTCCTCCGCCTCCTGGTCAACCCCCTCGCGGGCCGCCGCCCCGGCCTCAGCCCATCGAATCCGTCGACCAACTTTTCGCGCCGACGCCGCCCCCCACTCAGCGATTCGCTCCGCCACCTTCACCGCCCGAAGCCGACCTCGAGGCGGAACTCAAGCAATGGAACCCCGAGTCCTCGTCGGCGCCTGAAGGGCACATCGAGCCCTCCAGTGAGCCTCCCGCCGAGCCGACGCCCGAAATCGCACCGGTGGGCGCGCCCGAGGCGCCCGCCACTCCGGAAGCGCCCCCCGAATTCCCCACGCCCGCGCCCGTCGAGGAGGATGTCGCCCCGCCGCCCTCTCCCGACCTGCAGCCTCCCGGCCCGGCGCCACCTGCGCCCTCCGAACCAGCCCCGCCCGCCGACGACAAGCGTCGCGGCTTCCTGCGACGGCGCAAATGACGCGCCCCGCTCACCTTTAATAGGGGGCGTTGGGTTGCTCGCATTCCGCACCTCAAGCCAGCAAGCCCGAGTGGGGTAGTTTGGACATCCTAGTAGCCTGCGGAGCTACAGACCCGGATTCGAATTCCGGCTCGGGCACTCCCCTTCCCAAGGCGCCGCCGCGCCCCTCACCTTTTCGCGCCCTTCCGCCCAAGCCCCGGGCGCGCGCCGACCACCCACCCGCCGACCGCGGCAGCACGGTAGCAAACCCGGAGCACGAGCTCAAGCGCCGGCACGGAAAAGAGCGGGAAAACGACCAGCGCGAGGAAACCGAAGGCCACGGCCGCGACCCTGAGGGGTCGGATCGCCCTCGCGAGCTTCGACCGCATGACGGTCACGCTGTAGAGCCCCCATGCAACCAGCGACATCAGGACCGCCGCCGGCCGGTCAACCGATGAAAGGGCCGGCGCGAAGGCCGAGACGAGGAGAGCCGCGTACACGGCACCGTAGGGGACGCTTCCCACCCCGAAGGCCGAGCCGATCTTGTGGCTCGAGTAGGCGTAGTAGGCCACGCCCGCGGCGCCCGCCGCCACAATGAGGACCGCCCAAAGGCCCTCGGGCGCCACGGCCGTCGCGCCCACCTCAAGCGCCCGCAAGCGAGCGCGCAACCTTTAACCCACGCCTCAGGCGTCCCGCCGGCGGCCGAAGGGGAACGAGGAGGCAACCGTGGGGATCGCCGAGTCGCTGGGCGGCGCGCTCGGCGGGTTCCTGCCCCCCTGGGCCGTCGTCACCCTCATTTCACTCATGCCCTTCATCGAGATGCGCGGGGCCGTGCCCATCGCCGTCCTCATCTATGGGTGGGACCTCGGATTTGCCCTCGCGTACTGCGGCGCCATCAGCATCGTCCCGGGCTTCGCGATCGTGCTTTACATGGAGCGGCTCGAGCCGTGGCTCCGCAAGGTAAAGCTCTTCGACCGCACGCTCGAACGCGCGTTCGCGTGGACGAGGAAGAAGAACGCCGACCCGTTGGAGAAGCAGAAGCACGACCGGCGCGCGACCATGCTCCTCGCGCTCCTGGTCGCGCTCCCCGGGCCGGGGACCGGCGCATGGACCGGCGGGCTCGTGTCCTACGTCTTCGAGGTCCCGAAGAAGCGCGCGGCCCTCGCCCTCGCGCTTGGTGTCGTTGGAGAGGCCGTAGTGATCGGGGCGCTCGTGCGGGCCTACCAGGTCTTCGTCTGAGGCGGGGCCCCGGCCTCAGGCGGCCCAGGCGCGCAGTCCCATGTCGAGGACCCCAAACGCGAGCGGCACGAAAAGGCCCACAACCGGCACAAACCACGCGAGCACGTCGCGCTTTGGGGCGGCGACCGCCGACGCCACGCGCCGCCCGATCCAACCGCCAGCCGGCAGCGCGGCCGCGGCTAGGGACGCCACGAGCGCCGCCTGCGGGCCGCCTCCGTAAAAGAGGAGCCACAGAATCGCGATGGCGCCGCCCGCTGTTGCCTCGGCGACAATGCCTTGGACCTTGAGGCGCCGCGCCGCCACCAAGATCGCCGCGGCGACAAAGAGCGCGGGCGGGAGCCACGTGCGAGGCTCGGCGGCCGAACCCACGTAGAGCGCGAAGGCGCCTGTCACCCCAGCAAACAGGAGCGAAGCGCCCGCGGCCGCCGCCATGAACACCCCCGGCCGCCCGTCCATTGCCTTGAACCCGGCGAGGCACGAACCGACCCAGGTGGCGGCCACCGGGGCGTAGACGGCGTTCGTGCGATAGAGGTTCCACCGGTTCACGATCTCGAAGGCCTGCGCAGGCGCCGCGCCGCTTTGACCCGGCATCGTCGCCAGGCGCGCGGTGGAGTCGGGCATCGAGTTGAGCAGGAAGGGTCCGAGGTACGCGATCACCGAGAAGAGGCAGAGCCCCACGCCGAACCCGACCGACGTGGCGCCCGTCCACGGGACCGTGTCTTTTATGGCCATCCGGCAGGAAAGGAAACCGAGGTACGCGAGGTACGCCCCGAGCGCGAGGACCCCGTGAGGCAACGACCACCGGATCTCGTTTTGGCCGAGGGTCGTGTGCCACGTGTGGTCGAGCAGCCCGCCGAACTCGATAACGAGGAGCCCGCCCGTGGCAAGGAGCAGGGGGCCCGGGACGCCGAAAGGGACGAGGGGCAGGCGCAGCCCCGGGCCGAACAGTCGCCTCAGGTCCTCGTGGAAGCAGATGTACGCGACGGCGGCAAGCGAGAACGAAACGCCACCGTAGAGCGCCATGTGGGGAGCGGTGAAAAACGTCTCGAAGGGTTTCTGCGTGTGCGACCAGAAGTCCCAAGGACTCGCAAGCCAAACCGAGAGCGTAAGGCCGGCAAGGCCAAGGTACATGACGCGCGCGGCCCGCCACCTCGAAGCGGCCTCATCGTCCGAGGGCTCGGGGGCCACGCCCCGCGATTGGGCCTTGGACCCCTTTGCCGCGCCTCGATCCACGAGCCCCACGCTACTTCCTTCCCACCGACCCATATGTATCTTTGCGGCCAGGGTCGGCCGGCGCGCCTAGCGCGAGGCGCGCCCGACTGGCCTCGTGGGAGGCCGCTTGGCGGCCACGAACCAGAATCCCCCGCCCGCTCCAACGAAGCGGGCCGGGGCGAAACCCGCCTGCGCAAGGAGGGCGCCAAGCTCGCGCTTCCCGAGGAAGCTCGCCGGCTGCAGAGCGAACTCGAGGCGCATGGCCAAGAGGAGGGCATTGGCCGGGTCCGAGGAGGGCCGCGATTCGTCCAAGAGGCCTTCGGCGACCACGAGCACGCCGCCGGGGCGAAGCGCGCGCCAGCTCCGCCGCAGGACCGAGAGCGGCCGGTCCCCGGCGCATAGGACCTCCCCAAGGAAGGCAAGGTCGAAGCGCTCGCGGAACTCCATCGCCTCGGCCCGCTGCCGCCGGAACTCGACACGGTCGCCGAGGCCCCGCTTGGCGCACCCGGCCCTCGCCAGGGCAAGCGCCCTCGTGTTGGGTTCCACCCCGACGAACCGGCTGCGCGGGAACGCCGAGGCCAATCGAAATACCCAGGACCCCGTGCCCGTGCCCACGTCGAGCACCTCCGCGCCTCGGCGCAAGGCGGCCCCAAGGGCTTTTTCGCGCGGCAGCAGGACCTCAAGGAATGCCGTGTGGTCCCATTTTGTGGCGATGGCATAGGCTTCAGCGAGGTGCTTTTGAGCCCTTTCGGCACGACCGCCGCCCCGGAAGAGCGCATCGAAGGATTCGAAGTCGAGCGAGCGCAGCGCGAGGTAGTCGAGATGCCCCCCGAGGAAGCTGCGGCCTTCCTCATCGACAAGTAGCGGCACGAGGTTGCGCGGCAGTTCGTACCGTCCGCCTCTCTCGACAAGGAGCCCGAGGGCCGCCGCCGCTTCGCACCAGAGCCGCACGGCGTGCGAGTCGGCCGCCGCGCGCCTTGCAAGGTCACGGGACGAGACTGGCGTGCGGGCCTTGGCCAGGCCCTCGAAGAGGCCGTGCCGGCGCCCCAGGTGCGCGGTCCAAACGATCGAGAAGCCGCGCGAGGCCTTCCAGAAATCCGCGGCCACGAGCGCGCGTCGCTGGCTCGCCATCGGCCAGCGAAAACGGGCCGCCCGTACATCAAAGCGCGCCGGCGGCCCCGTGATTCACGCGGTGCCCGCACGCATACCAAGGTCGAGGAGACCAAGGGCCAGCGGGACGAGGAAACCGAGAACCACGACGACCCCTTGGACGGCCCGGCCCTCGGGCCTTGCCACGACGCCTCCGAGAGAGGCCGCAAGCCATCCCGCCCCCTTGAACGCGGCCACGCCAGCTACGAACACGGCGGCCGCCGCCAGTGGGCTGAGGGCCCCCACCGACGGCGGCCACGCAAGCGCCGTGAGCCCTGCAAAGAGCGCGCCCGCCAGCCACGCGGTTCGTGACGCGGGCCACTCCCGGCGCGCGCCGAGGACGAGCACAAGCAGCGCAGGCAACGCCGGGAGGGGGAGCCACGTCCGAGGGTCGCCTTGAAGGCCGAGGCGCACGGCGAAGCCGTACCACAGCACGACGTACACCGCGGTCGCGAGCGCCACGCTTGCCACGGCCGTGCTCTTGCGCCCGTCAAAGAGCCCCGCGAGCACCGTGGCCACACCCCCCCACGCCGCGGCAAGAGGCACGAAGACGACGTTGGCCCTCTCGACATGCCACGCCTCGTAGATCCGGAACGTGTGCGCGGCGCCCGGCTGGGAGTCGATCACGGGCATCCCCGAAATCGCCGCCAGCGTGGTGTCCGTCGAATAGACGAGAAAAGGCAGCAGAAACGCGTAGAGGGAAAACGAAAGCCCCATGACCGCGAAGAGGACGCCCTCGGCGCGGCCGACGGGCGCGCGCGCAGCCAGCGCGAGCCTTGCGCTTGCGAAGCCAAGGACCGCGACGAAAAGGCCCCACCCGAACATCGCGTGCGGCGCCGAGAGGCGCGTCTCGTCCACGCCGAAGGCGCCGTGCCACAGTTCGTCGAGGAGCCCGGAGGTGAGCACGACGAGCAGCCCTCCCGCGAGGAACAGGAGGGCCGGCGGGAGCGCTCTCGCGACCTCCGGCTCCGAACCCGCGCGCCCAAAGGCCGTGCGCAACCTGCGGTCCATGATGATCGTGGCGACAAGCGCCATCGAAGCCGCCGAGAGCCCGTAGATGAAGACGTGCGGCGGCGAGAAGAAGCTCTCAAAGGCGTGCTCCAAGTGCCAGAGCATGTCCCACGGGCCGCCGACGAGCGCCCCCGCGCCAAACAGCGCGAGCGCAAGGCGCAGCCGCCGCAGCGCGGCCCGCGCGTCCCCTTGCGCCGCCTTCTCGTCAGGGGACTCCAACGCCCCGCCTCGTCCTGCACAAGGGTGGGGGCGCCCTAAAAGAGGCTGGCGGTCAAAGGACGCCCCGCGCGCGCGAGGGCCGGTGTCGCAAGGGCCTCCGGTTTCCCCTACGCCATGGAGGGTCGCCCACACCAAGGCCGACGAGTTCGCTTGCGCTCCAGCCCGGAGGTTTGTCTAAGGCGTTCCTCAAGCGCGCGTCGCCCTCCGCGGGCGAGTTTCGGGCAAGCTAGCCCCCCCCCCGCGAAACCCCCGGCTGACGGCCCCAGAACGCCTTTGTAGCCGCCGCCGGATGCCCGCCCCCATGCCCGAGGCCGCCGTGGCCGTCGACCACCTCGTCAAGGTCTACAAGGGCGGCCGGCGCGCCCTCGACGGCGTGACCCTGACCATTCCCCAGGGAGAGATCTACGGCCTCATCGGGCCGAACGGCGCGGGGAAGAGCACGACCATCCGCATCCTCGCCACGCTGCTCAAGCCCACCGAAGGGTCCGCCCGCGTCTTCGGCCACGACGTCGTGAACGACGCCATGGACGTCCGGCGCATCATCGCCTACCTTCCCGAAGACGCCGGGGCCTACGAACGCCTCTCGGGCCGCGAGTACCTCGAATTTTGCGCGAGCTTCTACGAAGGCGACCGCGCGGCCACCGTCGCGCGCGCCCTCAAGGTCGCCGACCTTAGC
>JBGPNV010000144.1:0-6764 GCA_041487695.1 Thermoplasmata archaeon
CCGTAGTGTTTCCTTCATTGTCGTAACCTCCCACCGGTTTTCGTTTTCGACGAGTGTCTCGCGCTTGCAAGCACCCATTCTTGGGCCGTCCAGCAAGCGACCGTGTATTTGAGTCCTCTGTGGAAAAATCCCCTCCCCCTCCTCCGGGGGCCCTTTTCACGCTCATTTTTCCGATATTCGTAATTACGAAATTCGAAAGGACCGGGGACGGAAGGGGGGCCCCGCTGGCGCTTCCCGGGAAGGAAAGGGAGTGCGGGGGACAGGATTTGAACCTGCGAAGGCCTTCGCCACAAGGTCCTAAGCCTTGCCCCTTTGACCACTCGGGTACCCCCGCACGGGGTTAGCGCGCCCATCCCTGCGCGCGCCCTTTAAGGGTTTCACTCGCGGCGGGCCGCTCGTAGGGCGCGGTGGGCCTTGAGGGCCGCGCGCACGGTGAAGCGCGCGTTGGGGATCCGCGCCTTGGCCTGCGCCCAGGTCATCCCCGGGCCGGTAATGCCGAGTGCCACGGGTCGCCCGTATTCGTTCTGGAGCCGGAGGAGCGCGTCGGCCGCCCGGTGCGCCACGAGCTCATCGTGCTTTGTCTCCCCTTGGACGACGGCCCCCAGAGTCACGACCGCGTCGGCCTCCGTCCACTTGAGCACCTCGCGCACCCCCGCGGGGATGTCGAAGGCGCCCGCGACAGCGACCTCGCGGATGACCTTGGCCCCCTGGCGCCTGGCTTCCGCGCGGGCCTCCTTCAGCATGGCGGAGGTGATCGGCCGGTTGAACTCGGACCAGACGATCGCGATCTTCACGGGCGCCCTGGACGGGGGGCCGCGCCCCGCCACCGCGCCCTCGTCGCTGCGCCCCTGGCGGAGCCCCGTCCCGGCCTGGCGGCCAAGCCGCCGGGGCAGGGCGAGCAGGTAGTACACATTGAGCGCGTGCTCTCGCGCGCGCCGATCCATGAGCTTCGCGAGGTCGCGCTCGTCGCGCGCCTCGGGCGTGTGGACAAAACACTCGATGATGTGCTTGCCCGTCGCGATCTGCACCTGCTGGAGCCCCAGCGACGCCTCGTGCGCGCAGAGCGCATCGATCGGCGCTCGCCCAGCCATCCCGAGCGCGATGACGGCGGCGCACCCCCGCTCCTCGAGGAGAACCTTGCACGCTACGGGCAGGTCCTTGAAGCCCGGCACCGTGTACCGCACGGCTTCGACCTTCGCGCCCGCGCGCCTCCACTCATCGACGACCGAAGCGGCCATGTCAAAGCGCGCGAAGGTCGTGTCTGCGACCCCGATCCGCCACTCACGGGCCCGCCTTGGTCGGCGCGCCTTGCGTGCGCTCGGCCGGGTGGGGCTTCGGCTCTTTTTCGCCACTCGTGTCCGCCTCCGCTTTCGGCTTCTCCTCAACCTTGTCGATCGACTTCTGGAATAACATGCCTTGCGTGATTTTCGCGATGATCTTGCGCGTCCCGTCTAGGTCGTGGCCGCTTAAGTCCTTCGGCAGGCGTACGATCTGGACATGGAGCCCCCGGCGCTCGAGTTCCTTCTGGATCTCCTCTTCCCGGAAGGACTGGTCGTAGCCCAGCGCAATGATGTCGGGGCGCACGTCCTCGACGGTCTTGTAGATGTCGTCCTCGTGGCCCACGACCGCGCGGTCGACGACCTTGAGCGCGGCGACCATCTGGCGGCGCATGTCCTGCGGCGTGACCGGCTCGTGCTTCCGCTTGCGGGCGAGCACATCGGTGGCCACGACCACCACGAGCTCATCGCCAAGCCTCCGCGCCGACTCGAGGAAGTGCAGGTGGCCAGGGTGAAGGAGGTCGAAGACGCCGGTTGCCATCACGCGGACCATTTCCGGCTTCTCCAGGCCTCGACGATCGTGGCTCCCTCTAAAAAAGGTAGGCCATGGGCCTTGCCGTACGCGGAGGCCGCCTGCTTGGAGAGCGCCTTCCCGTCGTCCCCCATCATTTCGCAGCCGAGCGCCACGGGCGTGACGCCTGCCATCCGCATGAGGGCCACCGAGAGCTCGGAGTGGCCAAACCGGGACTTGAGGGGCTCGGCGCTCGCCGAGCAGATCGGCACGTGGCCGGGCGAACGGAATTCGGCCCCAAAGACCTCGAGCGCGTGGCCGTTCTGGAGTTTCATGACGTCGGCCGCGACCTCTGCAAAGCGCCTTGCGGTGAGGGCTCGGTCCTCGTCCGTGATCCCGGTGAAGGTCTTTCGGTGGTTGATCCAAAGCGAGAAGGCCGAGCGGGCGTCGTACGTGATGTCATTGGCAACGAGGTGCCCGAGGACCGGGTGCGTCCGCGTGTTCTCGGCGAAAAGGTCTTGGAGGTAGGGGAGCCCCAGGCGCTCGTGGACCCTGTGGTCGACCGCAAGGAACACGAGGCCGCCCCCGTCCTTGCGCATCGTGCGGATGTGCTCCGGCTTCACGGCCGCGGCGGGGATCAGGAAATCCGTCTCGCGTTCGCGGTTGTCCGAGTCGTAGACAAGGACGAACCGGCCTGCCCGGAGGGCGGTGAGGGCGTTTTCAAGCGCGTCGCTCGAGGGTTGCACGAGGAAAGCCAGAGGTAGAAACGAGATAAAGAATTGGTTTTTACCAAAGGACTGGTAGGTGGCAGGGCTGGCTTTTTGGGCCCTGGCACGGGGGCCCACGGAGGAAAAGGGGATGGGACCGGATCGATTTGAACGATCGACCAACCGGTTATGAGCCGGCCGCTCCACCGGGCTAAGCTACGGTCCCGTGAGGCCGCGATTCGTGTCCCTTGCATAATAACGCTTCAATCGCGCGGGTGCAAGCGCGCCGGCTCGGGCACGTGGAGTTTTGCCGCCGCGGCGGTCGCCATCGGACCGTGGGCGCCTGGAAGCGACACGCCTTCCGGCTTGATCTCCAGGGGGGCCGGGGCGGCCGGCTCCAAGCAGTACGCGATGTCCGTGAGGGCCTTCTTGAGCCGCGTGCGCACCTCGTCGAAGGAGGCCCACTCTTGCACCCTCGTGCCCAGCTTCGGCTCGCGGCCGAGCCTGCCGCCCTCGAAAATCTCGAAGCCCGATTTCTCCACGGCCAGGGTCCCCGTCGGGCACACGCGCATGCACTGCCCGCAGTCCGTGCAGCGCGACGCGGTGACCACGGGCCTGTCGCCCGCGAGCTTCACGGCGCTGTCCTCGCAAATGTCCACGCAGGCATGGCAGCCCGCTTCGCAGGCGGTCTCGGTGACTTTCGGGTGCGCCTTGGCCACGATGCCGAAGTCCTGCACCTGGGGCGCGTTGCAAGACGACGTGCAGCCGGCCATTGCGACCTTGAGGCGCGTGCGCGGGTCGACATTCCCTTTCACGGAATCGAGCAGCACGCCCTGCACGCCCGACTCGTCGACGAGCTGCGAGAGCTGGGAGGTCAGCGACTCGGTGCCCACAAGGTCGCGCGGGCAGTCGAAGAGGTGGTGGCACCCCGTCAGGTGAATCGGCGCGCGTTCGAGCGTGTAGTGCTCGACGCCGAGCTCGGAGAGGAGCCCCTCCAGGCGCGCCGCCAGGTGCTCCGGGACGCCCTCGATTTCGAACCCGTCGCGCACGGTGACATTGAGGTGGCGCCCGCCGACGGCGTCGAGCGACTCGAGCGTCGAAATGAGCTCGTCGATGTTCTCGCGCCGCAGGTTTGCGATGATCGTGACGGCCTTGCCCTCGGCGGCAGGCAAGCTACCCGCTGGCACGACCGCCACTTGGCGCACCCATCCCAGGCGGGCTTGAGGCCCGCCTCCCGCCGCGAATGTGGCGCGTTCGGTATATGTAGGTTCGGCTGAGGCCGATTCGCCCTTCCACCGCGCCGGCGACGCGCCCAGAATCGGCCTTCAGCCGCCTCGGCGAACGGCCTTCCCTGCGTTCAACTCGGCTTTCCAGTAGCCCTCGGTCCGAAGGGGGCACGTCCTCGCCGTTGTCGAGGGGCCCCCAGGCCCTGGGAAAAGAGAGCGCCGCCGCGCGGACTTGAACCGCGGACCGTTCGGTTAACAGCCGAGCGCTCTACCAACTGAGCTACGGCGGCATCCGGCCTTTTGGGGCCGGCTGGCCGCGGTAGCCGGCTTTCCGATTTTAACCCTTTGGAGCGCGAGCTGGGGCCCTTGGGCTCTGGCGCGTCACAAATGCCTGCGCCGCGCGCGAGTTTTCGCTTTGGCTCCTCCACGCCAAAGGTTAATCTGGCTGGCACGAGAGGGCCATCCTGCCCCTGGCTCTCCGGAGGCGGCGCTTTGGCAATGGCTCGCGTTCTCTGGTTCGGTATCTCCTGCGCGCTTGCCGGCCTTTTTGCCGCCGGCCTCTCGTCGGCGACCGTCCTGCCTTCGATCGCCGTGGAAGACGGCTCGACCCAAACGTTCGCCAACGATTCGATTACGATCGACGGCTCCCTGGGGGGCCCGCACGCCGGCGAAGTCGTGGTCGCCAACGGCTCGCGCCTTATCCTCGACAACGTGAGCCTCACGATTTCTCAGGCCCCCGACGGGGAAATTTGGGTGGGGTCGTCTTCTCGGCTCGAGGTCAACGCGAGCAACCTCTCGGCCGAGGCCAATTCGAGGTTCCTGCTCGTCGTCACCGGGGGCGCCGTCGTTGACCTGGAACGGTCGCAGCTTACCGGCCTGCAATCGCTCTCGGACTTGACCACGGCGGGAATCCTCGTGGAAGCCGGCTCGACGCTCCGCGCGGCGAATTCCACTCTGCGTCCCCGGCCCGACGTCCGCCCGCTCGTCGAGGCGGACGGTTCGACGCTCGAATTCGAGCGGTCCGTGCTCACAGGTGCCGTGCGCCTTACGCAAAGCTCCCTCAGCCTCCGCCTCGGCACCCTCTCCGTGATCGGCGACACGACCGCGGTCGACGCGAGCGCTTCGACCGTAACGATCTCGAACTCGAGCGTTGTGGCGACCGGTGGCGCGTCCGCCATTTCCGGCGCGCTTGCCTCGTCGGTCACAGTCCTTTCGACGAACGTGACTGCGGAGGACATCGGGCTGGCCGCCCTCTCCGGGTCGTCCCTCAACATGCTGGGCGTCGTGGTCGACGCCGGGGGGCAGGGCACGGGCGGCGTGGGGGCCTTCGGGCTCGTCGCGGACGGCGCGTCCTTGAATGGCGAGACTCTCGCCGTCGTGGGCTTCCCTACGGCCCTTTGGGTCAAGGGTTCCCAGGCCTCCCTCAAGGCCGCGCAGCTGGGCACCGGCATCGTGCGCCTCAACGCTTCAAGTCTCGAGATCGACAGCTCCCCCGCGCTTCTCGGCGTCGCCATCCTGGAGTCCTCCTCGGTCCTCACGCTGACGGACACCGGCGTGAACTGGACACGCCTCGACGTCGGCCCGGGGTCGTCGGTGGTGCCGCGCTTCCGCGCGCTCTTCCGGTTCTTCGATGCGTCGGGGGTCGAGGCCCCGGGCGTCGGCTGGCAGGTCTTCCCCCTGGTCGGGCTACCGGTCGGGTCCGGGACGAGCGCCGCAGGCGGCCTCTCCACGGGACCTGCGCTTGAAGGTCCGCGCTACACGGGCTCGCGCTTCTTGGCGGCGCCGGCGTACCGGATCGACATCGACGACAACGGCTCGGTCTTGAGCGCCTCGATCACGGCGTGGGGCCCCAGCGAAGTGTTCGACTTCCTCCTCAACGCAAGCATGCCGAGCCTCGGCTTCACCGGAGCCCTGAGCCTCTCGACCGCCAACCCGGAACTCCGCTCGACCTTTAGCGCGTCCGCTCTGCTTGGGCTCTCGCCGACCAGCGCCGGCGCCTCCGTCGTGGTGCGCCTCGTGCTCGACGGCGTGGTGTCCGGAGAGCGGACGGTCAGCCTCACGCCAGGCACGCCATCTAACGTGAGCTTCGACCTTGAGGCCCTCACGGGGTTCCACCGCGTCGCCCTCCGCGCCGACTCCCTTCCAAGCGGCCTGCGTTTCGTCGAGTTTTCCGAGGGTTCGGACAACGAGGTCGCGATCCTCTACAACGCGAGCGCGAACACCACGGCGCCCGTGAAGCCGGACTTGCTTGTGCCTGCCGGCGGCCTGTGGTTCGAATTCGAGAACACGACCGGCCGCGACCCCGTGACCGGTGAGGTCAGGCAGGCGCTCACGCTCGTCGTTTACCTCAATATCTCGAACACGGGGCTAACGAGCACGGGCCCCTTCGACGTTTCCGTCGCCGCGGGAATCAACACTTCCCGCCAGACCGTCCCCAGCATCGCGGCACAATCTTCGGGCCTTGTGCGCATGACCTTCGGCCCCTACATCGACTCGCAGGCGCTGAACGTCTTCGCCCAGCTCGATGTGACGGACCGCGTGGGCGAAGGCAACGAGACGAACAACCAGGCGCATGGGACGGCCCTGATCCAACTGCCCCCCGTGAAGCCCGTGGAGCGGCCCGTCTGGGTCACGCTCCTCGTGCTTGTGGCGGCCGCGGCACTCATCGGCCTCTCCATTTGGGGTGTTCTCCTCGTTTTCCGGGGCGAAGAGGATGAGCCCGCCGTGCCGACCGCGGCAGTCCAAAAGACCGAAGCGGCGCCGAGCACGCCCTCCGTGGTTCCGGCGCGGGCAGGCGCGCCACCAGGTACTCCGGCCCCGCCTTCCCCCTCCGCTCCTCCTCCCCAGCCCGCGTACTATGGGGGCGCGCCGCCGCCCAACTACTACTGGGGCTACCCGCCCTACGGCGCCCCCGGTTACCCACCCACGTACCTGCAGGGGGTTCCCGGCGGCTACCCCCCCAGCCCGTACATGCCGCCGCCCCCCGTGCAGCCCCTGCCCGTCCCACCACCCCCCGCGGGTCCCGTGGGCGCGGGTGCGGCCC
>JBGPNV010000145.1:0-6753 GCA_041487695.1 Thermoplasmata archaeon
GGCGCCCCACTTCAGACCTCACGCGCGCGGACGTATTGCTTGCCACCCAGCAGCCCGTCGTCCAGATGATCTCGGGCGTCGAGTTCTTCCAAGGGTACGTGCGCCTCAAGGTCGCGGTCGTCAACAACACGCCTTCGGTCATCACGGGCGTCACGGTGGACGTCGACCTCAACAAGGAAGTCCTGCGCCTCCAGCGGATTGAGCCTGCGGGGTACCGGACCGAGGGCTCGAAGGTCAACCTGGGCGTCCTCAACACGGGTGAGAAGGCGACGCTCGCGTACTACTTCGACCCGCAGATGTGCACGGTCTCCGTGGTCGACGGGACCTGCCGCTACAAGGACTACGAAGGGAACCTCCACACCGTGACGATGAAGAGCCGCAGGGCGGAGGTCGTGTGCCCCCTCTTCTTCACGAAGGAGCAGGCGAACACGGCGATGCTGAAGCGCCTTGTGGAGAGCGAGCTGAAGTTCTTCGACGTGAAGTCCTTCGAATTTGCCGCCCGCGAGGACGAGGCCCCGCTCCACGACTTGTTGGAGGCGATGAAGTCGGTCGTGCTTGCGCACGACGTGCAGCTCGTGCGGTCGTTCGAGTCGCAGGGGCCCTACGCGGGCGAGGCCTGGTTCTACGGCAGGACGCAGCCGAAGGGCTACCAGATTGTCATCCGGTGTGCGGTGGCCGGCGAGAGCCGGCGCGCGGAATTCTATGTGGCGGCCGTCTCGATGCGGGCGGTAACGGGGCTCCTTGCCGAGCTTGCGCACGCCTTCGACGGCGCCTCGCGCGAGAGCTTTGCTTCGCTCAAGGTGAAGGCGCTCTTCGACGAGGAGGTCAAGCGGAGCTACGCAGACACGGCGCGCGTGGGCAAGATGATCGATGGGGTGGCCCCGTCGTGAAGGCCTTGAGGGGGCCCTTGGGGGCCTTCGTCCTCGCGATGGCCCTTGCGGTGCCGCTCACGCCCTTTGGGGCCTCGGCCCTCGGTGAGGCGCCTCTAACGGCGGCCTCCGACTATGTCGTCGCGTCGCCCTCGATTACGGTGCTCGAGCCTGCCGCGCCGCTCACGTTCGTGAACGGCACGAACCTTGCCTACCCAGAGGTCTTCTTTGACAGCGCCGGGAACATCGTCCTTGCCTACCACGAGAACGGTTCAGCCTATTTCGCGCGGTTCAACCAATCCACGGCGGAGGTTCTGACCCCGCCCACAGAGGTTTCGAACCGCACGACGACCTCGGGGCCCTTCACGGATGTGGGACGCGGCCCCCACGCGGCGTTGAACGGCCGCGGCGAGATCGTAACGGCCTACTGGGACTACATGGACCCGGGCGCGGGCCTCAAGGACCGCGTCTACCTTGCGACCCACGACCTCAACGGCACGGAGGTGGAGGCAGAGACGCTGATTGGCGAGTCCCAGAGCTACTTCTGGCCGTCGCCTTCCGTCGCGGTCGGGCTGAACGATTCGGTCTATGTCGCGCGGGAGGTGAGCGACGGCGCCTACGAGAACGCGGCGATTGGGCTCGAGCACCGGGAGGCGGATGGGTCGCCGGACTTCACGTACCTCACAGTCTTCAACGACAGCGGCCAGGAGCACTACCCGCAGCTCGTGTCCGACTTGGGCCGCTCGCGGCTCGTCCTCGCCTGGTACAACGACAGCGGCGAGGTGAGGGTCGCCGCGCTCGCCCTCAACGGCAGCATGACTTGGGGCCCGGTGGCGATTCCGGCGGCGACCCCGGGTTTCAGCCTGACCGTCGGCCCGGACGGGGCGATCTACGTCGTCTTTGTGAATAGTCTGGGCGAGGTGCGCGCCTCGAAGTTCGCCGTGGACGGGCCCGTGCTTGTGGACCGGACGCTCCTTGCGGTGCCTGCGGGGCTTTGGGCCCGCGTCCCCCGCTGCGCGCTCTCGCCGCAGGGCGAGCTCTACGTGGTTTGGCAAGAGGAGGACGGCTCGGGTCTCGGGGACATCCGCGCGACGGCCCTCAATGCCTCCACGATGACGCCGCTGGTTTCCCCCTCATGGGTAAGCCGTGAAGTCGGAAGCGCCGAGATGCCCCACTTGGCCTTCTCCCCGGCGGGGGTCCCCTGGGTGGTCTGGCGCGCCAGCAACGCGCCGCAGGGCTTGCCCGACACGGTCAACGGGACCTCCCTTTCCACGCGGACCTTCTCCTTCGAGGCCCGCGCGCCGTCCCAAGACTTCACGGTCTACCGGGGCGAGCCGAGCGACATCCCGGTCAACATCACTTCGTCCTCGGCGACCCCGATGACCTACTCGCTCGACTTCACCCTGTCGAGCGTGCGGGGCCCTTGGAACTGGACCATCCAGTTCTTCGATGCGCTCTCGGGGGTGCCCCAGCAGGACTTCAACCTCCCCGCCAACGGGAGCGCCACGGCCACCGCGCGCGTCACGCCGCCCGTCTGGGACCCTCCGGGAAACGGGCTCATCCTCTACGTGGTCATCCGGGAGTCGGCGTTCACGGGCGCCACCGTCGCGCTTTCCCTGAATCTGACCGCAGAAGGCGGCCACCGGTACGCGTTTGCCCCCACGGCGCAGAACGCTTCGGGCCTTGCCGGTTCGACGGCCCAGCTCGCCTTCCAGCTGCGCAACGAGGGCCTCTTCGAAGCGCGAGACTTGCCGATCGCTCTTACCGCCGCGCCCCCCGCGGGGTGGTCGGCCTCGATCTTCCCGCCGAGCTTTTCGGCGCTGCCCGGCGAAGCGCAGGTCATCACGGTGACGGTAACCAGCCCGGCAAGCGGCACCTCGGCCGACGGGTACTGCGCGGGCCTCTGGGTCCAGCACCCGGTCGACGTCTTTGCCCGGGCGACGGCGAGTTTCTGTTCCAGCGTGGCCCTCGTGGCGGACCCGACCGTTGCGCCGGCAAGCCAAGCACTCCAGGTGGACTCCGGCGTCGTCACGCCCCTTCACTTCACCGTCGAAAATCGGGGGAACTCGGCCGCCGCCCTCATGTGCCACCTGAAGGTCCTCGAGCCACTGCCCGCCGGATGGGCGATCGCCGGCTCGCCCTGGAATGGGTCGCTGCCGCGCAACGTGCCGACGTTGGTCTCCTGGGGTGTGGCTCTCTCACCTCCGGTGCAAGGCGGGGACCGCCTCGACCTTACGGTGCAGGCCACCTGCGACGGCACCCCCGCTTGGCAAAACGCCTCGCTCGCGGTCCTCGTCCGGGAAGTCCGGGGCCCGCAGTGGGGGCCGCCACCGTCGGGCCTCCAGACGAATGCCTCGGGAGAGGCTTCGTTCAATGTCACGCTGGCAAACGAAGGGAATGTCCCCGAGGACCTCAGGACAACCCCATCGTCCATCCCGCGGGGGTGGACGATTGGGGTCCGGTGGACCGTGGGCGGCAACCCGGCGACCTCTGTCGGGCCGGGGGAGACTGCCCTTGCAACGATGGAAGTGCGCGCGCCGCTGCGGGTGGAGGCAGGCAGCTACCCGTTCGACCTCGCGCTGGGCGATGGCACCGAGGCGGGGAGCCGGCTAAGCCTCGTCGTCGAGGTGCCGCAGACGGCGGGAATCCTCGCGGACTTCGGCCCTGCCGTTGTCAGGGCGGGGCCAGGCGAGGTCGTTTCCTTCACCGGGCGCATCGTGCACACAGGCAACACCCCGATTGTCTACCGGCTTACGGTGAACCTGGCCTCGCCCCAAATATGGCCATGGACCGCCGAGTTCCTCTCTTCCTCGGGCGGCGGCAATCTGACCCTTGGGGGCGGCTACCTTGACCTGCCCGCCTTTGCCGAAGGGACACTCTACCTCTACATCACGGCCCCCCGCGAACCGACACCCGGGCAACTTTCCGTGAACATCACGCTCTCAGCCGCGACGCGCGCTTCCGCGTCGTTCGTGGGCCTCATCGAGGTGGGACTGCCGGACCTGCGCGTCTCGATCGACAGGGTGCCGGAGGGGCTCGCGGGCCCGCGCCTCGTTGGCGGCATCTTCGTGAATGTGACGTGCACGGGAAGCGTACTCGTGGTGAACGTGACGTTGCGCGTGGCGGTAGACGGGGTGCGGCTGTTTGACGCGCCTGTCGGCCCCTTCTGCCAGCCGGCGGCGGCACTCTTCGAAATCACGGTGAGCCTCGCGGCCGGGGCGCACAGCGTAACGGCGTCGGTGGACCCCGACCAACCCGGGGCGAACTCGTTCTACGGGCTCATCCTCGAGGCGGATGAGACGAACAACGTGGCCACGCGTGCTTTCTCGATTGGGGAGGCCCCCCCGGCTCCGCCTCCGCCGGCAAGCGGCGGGGGGACGGTGTTGGCCGGCTCCGGGCTCCTGCTCCTCGTAGCGGCAGGCGGCGGGGCCGCGGCGGTCGCAGGCCTTGTGACCTTGAAGCAAAGGCGGGGGCGCAGCGGGGCGCCGTAGGGCGGCCGGCCGGAGCGCGGACCCCGGCTACTGAGCCAGCGCCACGAGCGAGGCGCGTGCCTGGGCCGCGCGCCGGCGCAGCGACCCGGACTCGAAGAGGGTCACGGCGAGCTCCAGATGGGCTTTGGCGGCCGCGGGCTTACCGCTAGAAAGGAGGGCGTCGCCCCAGGCGGTGTGCGTCTCGGCCGACTGCAGCAGGTTATCGAGAGCCGTGTACCGGGAGACGGCGGCTTCGAAGTGGCCTTCTGCGGCTTGGAGGTCTCCGAGGGCCGCGGCCGCGAGGCCAAGCGCGCGCAGGGCGGCTCCCTCTTCGGACTTTGCGCCGATTTTCGTGGCGATCGCCATGGCCTCAACGGCGTCGTCCATCGCCTTCTCGCGTTCCTTGATGGCAAGGCGGGGCGCGACGCTGCCGGCAAGCGCGGCCGACAGCATCCGGAGGTCGCCGAGCTTTCGGGCCTCCACGGCCACGCGCTCGAGGCGGTTCGCGCCGTCGCGGGACTTCCCGCGTTTTGCGAGGATGAGGCCGGCGACGAGTTCGGACCAGGCAAGCAGCCCCGGGCTGCCGATGCGGGCCGCGGCGTCGCCGGCACGCTCGATCTCGTCCTGGGCGCCCTGGAGGTCGCCGAGGTCGCAGAGGGCGTGGGCAATGTTGAGCTTGCAGACGGCTGCAGCGCGGCGGTCGCCGATTTTCTGGTTGAGCGAGAGCCCGAGGCGCAGGAGCTCGACCGAGCGGTCGCAGCGCCCCTGGTCGCCAAGGACGGTCCCGAGCGCGATGAAGACCTCGCTGACACCGCGGCGGTCCTCGGCGGCCTCGCGGAGCGCGAGGGTCTGGTTGAAGACCCCGAGGGCGCGGACGTGCTCGCCGCGCTGCCAGGCGCCGTTGCCCATTTCGTAGAGCGCGTCGGCGCGCACACGCCGCTCCTCTCCCGGACAGGCCTCAAGGGCGGCGCGCGCGTTGGCCTCAGCCTCCGCATAGCGCGCAAGCCCGTTCAGGCTGCGCGACCGTTGGACGAGGAGGCGGGCGGCCTCGATGCCCTTGACGCCCTCAAGGGCGGCGTCGAGGACCGGGAGGGTGGCCTCGAGGCGGCCCTGGTGCCGCAGGGAGGAAGCCCGGAGCAGGGCGACGGCGACAGGCGCCGCGCCCTCGGCGGCGGCCCGGTCGAGCGCCGCGAGCGCCTCTTCGTATTGGTCAGCGGCCTCGAGCGCCTCCGCGCGGTGCAATTCGAGACCTGCGCGAAGCGCTTGCGGCGCGGCTTGGAGGGCTTTGCCGAGCAGGCGAGCGGCTTCCTCGGAGGCCCCGCGCTGGAGGGCCTCTTCCGCGCTGGCTTCAAGCGGCCCAACGGCCCGTGGATCGCCGGCCTCGGCGAAGTGCTCGCCTACGGAGGCGCGAGGGCCGCCCGTCTCGACGAGGACCTCGGCGGCACGGAGGTGGAGGAGGCGGCGCAGGTCTTTGGGCACGGACTCGTAGATCACCTCCCGGACGATCGGGTGCTCGAACTGCCAACCGGAGTCGGTCGGAAGCACAAGACCGGTGTGGCGGTGGACGGAGGCGACTTGTCGCACGACTTTGAGCTCCCCTTCGCCGAGGATGTTGGCAAGCAGGAGCCCGCCGAAGCGCGTCCCGCACACGGAGGCGGCGTCGAGGAGTTCGCGGTCCCCGCGCTCGAGGGAGGCGATGCGCAGGCCGACGGCCTCGCGGATCTTCGTCGGCACTTCGAAGCGGTCGTGGGTGCGGGCGAGGCGCATGAGCCCGTCGGCGGGGTCGAGGGCAAGGACGCCGGTGTCCCGGAGTTGACGCATGACCTCGCGGAGGATGAGGGGGTTACCGTCGGACTCTCGCCAGAGCCTTTCCACGAACGCCGCCTCGAGCTTGTGGGCCCCCAGGAGGCCGTCGGCGAGTTCGCGGGCTTCCGAGAGTTGCAGGCGCCCGAGCGTGATCTCCTGCCCGAGGTCCTCGCGGGCCATCGCGGTGAGCGCTTCGCGGAGGGCCTGGCGGTGGTCGCGGTCCTCGGAGCGGAAGGCGGCGAGGAGCACGACGGGCGCGTCCTGCGTGTTGCGTGCGAGGTAGTGGAGGAGCCCCAGCGACGAGGCGTCGGCCCACTGGAGGTCGTCGAGGACGAGGAGGACGGGTTCGGTGGCGGCGTGGCGCTTGAGCCCGAAGAGGACGTTGTCGAAGAGGTTGAACTTGCGAGCCTGGCCGTCGGCGGAGAGGTCGACGCCGTCGAAGCTGCCGGACTGGAGGATCGTCTGGAGGGGTTGGGCCAGGTCGGCGACGGCCTTCTTGTTGCCGTCCCACGAGGCGAGGCGCTCGCCCGCTCGCCGAGAAACGTCGTCAAGCGTCCGGCGCAGCTCGCGCAGGAAGATCTCGGACTCGCGCCCCTCGAAGACGGCAA
>JBGPNV010000146.1:0-6738 GCA_041487695.1 Thermoplasmata archaeon
CTTGACTTGTCGTCGTCTTTCCCCCCGTCCAGGCCCTTGATTTAAGCTTGCTTAAATCTCGCGTGCGCCTCGCAAGAGTGCCCGGGTATATGAGATTTAAGCTAGCCTAAATTCTGGCCCTACGCGACATCCCTTTTCCGCTCTTACTGTAACGTCCCGAAAGGCGTGGCCAAGGGTCGCACGCGGGCGGAATTCGGGCTGTCATTGTCGCATAATTCGCGAGCCAGCCGACCGAAAAACGTTATACCAACCTCGTGTTTCCCGTGGAACGATGGGTGGCACTCTTAGCTGGCTCCCTAGCCAGCGAACCTGTGATTGTCCGCCTGGCAAGCTCAACTGCCTCTCGAAGCTCGAGATGGGCCTGCTTGGCTCCACCGTGCTCCACGTGAACCGGCGGCACCGGTGGGACGAGAGGCACCCCGCGCGTTTCATCCCGGACCTGCCGGAGCGATACATCAAACTCTTCTCGCACGCGGGCGAAACCGTGCTCGACCCCTTCTCGGGTTCGGGCACCACAAGCATCGTGGCGAAGACCCTCGGTCGAAATTCCCTCGCCCTCGATGTGAACCCCCGGAGCGTGGAGATGGCGCGAAAGCGGCTTGCAAACGGCGAAGCCCAGGGCCCGGCGGGCACGCACCACGAGGTCCTGCAAGGCGACTCGCGCAAGCTCCTCGAGCGGCTGCCGAAGGGCTCGATCGACCTGATCGTGACTTCGCCACCCTACTACGACGTCGTCGACTACGACCACGACTCGCCCGACCAGCTTGGGAACTTCCACGACTACGCGGCCTTCCTCGAAGGCATGACCAAGGTGTTCGAGGGGTGCGCGCGCGCCCTCAAGCACGGGGGCTTCATGATCGTGAACACCCAGGACATTTACAAGAAGACCCTCTCGGGCGCGATCCACGTCGACTACATTGAGCGGTGCCGCGAGCTCGGCTTCGACCTGCGCAACATCAACATCTACATCCTGAACTACAGCACGGGCGGGCGGCTTGTTTGGGGCTACCCGAAGTCGTACTACCCGAAGAACGACCACGAGTTCAACCTGATTTTCCGCCTGCCCGGGGAGGAAGTGACGGTCCCGATGGTGCGAAGCGCCCCGGCCGCCACCGCGCGCGCGGCGCGCGCGGCGCGGGGCACCTCGCGCGTGCGCACGGTTTAATCGGGCGGGACGCGCGTCGGGTCCTCTGTGGCCCACGTTTCGCGCCAGCGCGTCACGGGAATCCTGCTTGCGGGCGGAAAGTCCACGCGGATGGGCACGGACAAGGCGCTCCTCGACTTCTGCGGCGCGCCGATGATCGCCTGGTGCGCGGCGGCGCTTGCCGAGTGCGCGCCCTCACTCCTTGTGAGTTCGTCGTCGGAGGCCCACGCGCGGGCGTGCCAGCGGGCCCTCGTAAACGTGTGGCCGCGGTTCACCGTCCTGCGGGGCGTGCGGGTCGAAACGGTCGTGGACGAAGAGGGCCGTGAGGGGCCGCTCGCGGGCTTCGCAGCAGCGCTCGAGAGGGCCTCGAGCGGCCATGTGGTCCTCTCCGCCTGCGACACCCCGCTTGCCCCCCCGGCGCTCTACCGGCGGGAGGTCGGGCTCCTCGGGGCCTTCGAGGCGGTCGCGCCCTCGGTGGATGCGCCCGAACCCCTGCTCTCGGCGTGGCAGGTGGAGCCGGCGCGGCGCGCCGCAGGCGCCTTCGCCGCCGCGGGCAAGGGGCCGCGGGCCCTGCTCGAGGCCCTCCGGACCCACCTCGTGAGCCCTACGGACCTCGCCGAGTGGGGGGTCGAGCCGGCGCTGCTCGCCTCGGCAAACACGCCGGGAGCCCTTCGTGAACTCACGGCGCGGGCGAGGGGCCGAGGGAACGCACCAAACCTTTAACTTGCCCCAGCAGGCTCGACGGCCAGCAAGAAAGGGAGCCGTGGAAGCGTGGCGTTTTCGGGGATGGAGTGGATCATCGTCGTCCTCGTGGTCGTCCTCCTCTTTTTCGGCGGCGCCAAGAAGATTCCCGAGTTCGCCCAGAGCATCGGGCGCGCGAGGGGCGAATACGAGCGCGGCAGGCTCCAGGTTGAGAAGGAAATCGCCGACGAGCGCGCGAAGGCGGCCCAAGCGCCGGTGGCAACCGCCTCTTCGCCTTGGACCTGCGGCAAGTGCGCCGCCCCGGGCGCCGGGGACGCGCAGTTTTGCCCCAGGTGCGGGACCGCGAGGCCCGTTGCCCCGGCCACACCGTCGGCCGCCTGAGGCGGTCCGCCCTGGAGGGCGCGAAGGAGGGCCGCCCCAATGGAAACGCCGCAGGCCCCCACACCGAACCCCACGATCCTCGAGTACGTGTTCGACCGGGTCGGAATCCCCCGTTCGTACCTTGCGCACCTGCGCGAATTGAGGAGCAGGCTCCTTCGCATCTTCTTCACAGTCGGGTTTTTCTACGCCCTGTTTTTCATGTTCGAATTCCGCGTCGTGGCGACCCTCGGCGGCGTCCCCATACCGGCTCCCTTCCCGTCGCCCTTCCACCCCTTTGCCGCCCAGCTCTTCACGAAGATCCGCTTCGACGTAATCCCGGCCGACGTGTCGACGATCGTGTTTTCGCCGACCGAGATCATCGTCCTCTACATGGAAATCTCGCTCGTGCTCGCCATCGCCTGCTCGATGCCGATGATCCTCTACCAGTTCGGCCGCTTCATCATGCCCGCCCTCTACCCCCATGAGCGGCGCGAACTGCTCAAACTCATCGCGCCCGGCGTGCTGCTCTTCGCAACGGGTGCCGCCTTCGCCTACCGGTTCATCGTCCCGCCGATGATGAATTTCCTCTTCGAGTACACGCGCGAGCTCATCGCCGCGGCCCCGGGCACGGTCGAGCTCACCGTCTCGATCGGCCAGGCCCTCGAGTTTGCCATGGTCCTCGTGCTCGCCTTCGGTTTCGTCTTCGAAATGCCGCTCGTCATGAGCGCGCTCACACGCATCGGCATCGTACAGGCGAAAACCTGGAGGCGCTATTCGCGCCACGCCTTCGTGGGCTTCCTGATCCTTGGCGGCTTCATCACCCCCGACACCTCGGGGGTCACGCAGATCCTCGTGGCGCTTCCGATGACAGGGCTCTACCTCGGCGGGTGTGTGATGGCCTACCTCGCCGAGCGGCGCGCGGCCGCGCGTCCGAGGGCGGCGCCGAGCTAGCGGCTCCGGCCCCTTCCCCCCCGCCTCGCGCGCGTCCTCAGGTTCGAACGGGCGCCTGCACGGCGACGGCTCGCGGCGGCGCGCGGGGCCCGGGGTGCCGGCCCGCCGCGTGCGCCGGCCCGCTCGCGCCGGATTTCGGTCATGAGGTCTTCGGCAATCGACGCAGCGCCCTCGGGCGTGCCGTCCCATCGCCATCGCGCCGGGCCGGCGTGCAGGACGGCGCCGATCACGATCTTCGGGTACAGGGACCCCTTGAAGCCCTCGACGAGGACGAGGTCCGGGGCTTCGAGCTCCCCAATGCGCCGCAGGACGTCCTCGAGGGTCCCGCCCGTTTCGTGGAAGAACACGGTCTCGCCGTCCGAGACAGCGACCGCGAGGTGCGCGCCCGCGCGGCGGTGGCGCGCCGTGTCGCTCCCGGCCGCATCGACGCGCAGGTCGTTGTGGGCGATGTGCTTCACGGTCGCGGTCTTGAAGCCCGCGGCGCGCACGCGGGGGATGAGGAGCTCGACAAGCGTCGTCTTCCCGGAGTTCTGGAGACCGGCAATTCCGATGATCATAGCCAGGCGCACTCGCAAAGCGGCCGCCGGCGATATAATGGAACGGGGCGGCGCCCCTTGACCTTGCGCCGGTCCAAGGGCAACCCATTTGTGCGGCGAACCCCCCTTGAGGGCCGCGTGGACGAGAAGGCCCCGGCGGGCGGCCCGTTGGAGCGCCTCAAGCGGGAGGCGGCAGCGTGCCTGGCCGACGGGCGCGCCGAGGACGCCCGGGTCCGCTACGCGGAGGCCATGCGCCTTTCGCCGCAGGACCTCGAGGCCCGCAACGGCCTCGTGCGCTGCACGGTGATCCTCGGGCACACTGCCCTCGCGCAGCAGCAGCCCGCGCGCGCGGTTTCGCACTTCCAGCTTGCGCTCGAGCTCTCGCCCTTTCACCCGGAGGCCGACGCGGGGCTCCGCGAGGCCGCAAAGGTCGAGGGCCGCCGGTCGGGCGCCGACCCGATGGGCGCGGCCTTCGAGGCCTTCCCGCCGGTCAAGGTCTTCCGGGATTTGCAGGTGGCCGACCGCGTCGTCGGGAAAGTCGCAGGCGCGCGGCCGACCCAAATGATCAAGCAGACCCTCGAAGCGCGCCGCGAGGGGCTCGCCAAGGAGGGCGCGCCGCCCCGTGAGAAGCGGATCGAGCACGAGCTCGCAAGGGCGTGGCGGCGCCGGTGGTTCTACCGCGCGGTGCCCGTCGCGATCGTGGCGGCCTCGATCGTCCTTTGGGTCATGACAGGGGCGCTTGCCCTCGTGAACTGGGGCCTCATCCTCGGGGGCTTTGCCGCGTTGTGGGACTGGATGTTTGTCGAACGCGGAGCGGCGGCGGCCGCGCGCCTCCCGCGTCCCTAAAGGGGCCAATCACGCCATGTCGAGCACCGTGACAGCGACGCTCGTCCCGAAGCCGCCGATGTTGTGGGCGAGCCCGCAGGCCGCGTCGACCTGCCGGCCCTCGGCCTTCCCCGCAAGCTGGAGGTAGACTTCCGCGACTTGGGCGAGGCCCGTCGCGGAGAGCGGGTGGCCGCGCGCCTTGAGCCCGCCCGAGGGGTTCACGGGGAGCCCACCCTTGAGGTCGAGTTCGCCCATCTCGAGGGCCTGGATCGCGTGGCCGCGCTCGAAGAACCCCATGTCCTCGAGGTTCACAAGCTCGAGCGGCGAGAACGCGTCGTGCGTCTCGATCACATCGACGTCGTTGACGGTCTTCTTCGCGCGGCGCAGCGCCTCGGCCGCCGCCGCGCGCGTGGCGGCAAGCCCGCCGAGGTCGGCGCGCAGCGCATAGGAGGCGAGGTCGTTGGCCTGGCCGATCCCCGCCACGCGCACGGGCTGGCTCTTCGAGGTGAGGAGGACCGCGACCGCGCCGTCGGAAAGGGGCGCGCAGTCATAGCGCCTCAGGGGGTCGGCGACGATGGGTGAGGCAAGCACATCCGCGACCGTGATCTCCTTCTGGAAGTGCGCCTTGCGGTTCCGGACGCCGTTGCGGTGCGCCTTGACGGGGACGAGCGCCAACTGCTCCCGCGTGAGCCCCGTCTCGGCCATGTAGAGGCGCGTCATCATGGCCACGAGCGCGGGCATCGTGACGCCGAGCGCTCGCTCGTGCTTGCTCAAGATCTCGCCGAGCACGGAGGCGGTGCGCCGCGCGCTGAGGTGCGTCATCTTTTCCCCGGCCGCTACGAGGACGCCATCGTACTGGCCGGAGGCGACCATGTGCCAGCCCATGTGGAACGCCGAGGCGCCCGTGGCGGGCCCGTTCTCCACCCGGATGGCCGGGATGGGGGTGAGGCCGAGGAAGTCGACGAGCTTCGTCGAGATGTAGGCCTCGCCGCCAAAGGACTCGGGGCTCATCGAGCCCACGACGATCGCGCTGAACTCGCCGACGGCCGAGGCTTCGATGGCCTCAAGCGAGGCGTCAAGCAGCATCTGCTCGACGGAGCCCTTGTAGGACCCAAAGGCCGTCTGGCCAACGCCGGCAAGGTAGACGTTGCGCACGTGGAACACGGCCCGAAGGCCGCGCGCGGTTATAGCGGTGACTATGCAGCCGGAGGGAGGGCACGTGGGGCCGTCCAGTCAATGTTAACAAAGGCACCACCACCCCAAAGGGTTTATTGCCCGTCGCCTGGAACCTGCGCCACCCAAGTTTGAGGGAGGCGAAGATTTGGTCGCAGGCAAGCGGGTCCTTGCGGCGCTGCTCGGCGTCCTCCTTGCGTTTTCGCCGGCCCTGCTCTACGCGGCCCCCGCGTTTGGGGCGCCCGCCCTGCGCCAGGGCGTCATCGACCAGTGCGACGACGGGTCAACCTCGAAGTCCGTCCTCTTCTCGAGCCCCGGGAACCGGTCGGACTGCTACCTCGCCTTCGACAACCACGCGTCCGTGGACAGCGCGTTTGTCGACCTCACGGTCCAGGGCACGCGCGCGAGCTCGCGCCCCAACCCCTTCGACCGGACGCCGGACTCGTTCCCCGAGACGCCCTACCTCGATGTGTCGGGCAACGGCTCGCGGGAGTGGGCCTACGACTCGGCTAAGTTCGGTCCGCTCGGCCACACGACGCGGTTCTCCGACGGGTCGGCCTCCGCGTCGGTTACGCTGGGGGCGGGCGGCCACTACGACCTCTCGTTCGACGTGCCTTCGAACGCCGAGATCATCAACGCGACGATCACGATGTCCGGCGACCCCGTCCCCTACTGGGCGAAACAGTACCCGCTGACCGACGCGAACTGGTCGGAGGCCGAGGAGGGCCCCTTCCTCTTTGCCTTCGGCGGGCTCCTTTGGGCCGCATGGTCCTCGGGGGACCCGGCGCTCATCAAGGGCGGCAGCGACCTCGACGTGGTCGTCCGCTCCTACGACGGCGTGAGCTGGAGCCCCACCACGGACGTCTCGGAGTTCCCGGGGGACCACCAAGCCGACCGCGAGGTCATCATGACGGTCTACCGCAACGAGCTCTGGGTCATCTGGTCGCACGGCGACGACCACGGGACGACGGGGTTAACGGACCTCGTGTACAGCCGCTTCAACGGGTTTACCTGGTCGGCGATCGGGCACATCTCGCCCGACCCCAC
>JBGPNV010000147.1:0-6568 GCA_041487695.1 Thermoplasmata archaeon
CTGTCGCCGTCGACCGACCCGAAGTTGCCTTGGCCGTCGACGAGCGGGTAGCGCATGGCAAAGGGCTGCGCGAGGCGCACGAGCGCGTCGTACACGGAGAGGTCGCCGTGCGGGTGGTATTTGCCAAGGACCTCTCCGACGATCCTCGCGCACTTCTTGTACGACCGGTTGGCGGAAAGGCCAAGCTCGTTCATCGCGTGCATGATCCGCCGGTGGACGGGCTTCAAGCCGTCTCGGACATCCGGCAGCGCGCGCCCGACGATGACGGACATCGAGTAGTCGATGTAGGACTCCTTCATCTCCGTCGTGATGACGCGCGGGCGCACGATGAGGGCAAACGGGGGCGGGGCCTCTTCGGGCCTCTTCTCGTCGGCCATGGCGCTGCGTCCCCATCAGATGTCCAGGTTCGCGACTGCGCGCGCGTGCTCCATGATGAACGCGCGCCTCGGCTCCACTTCGTCGCCCATGAGCTTTGAGAAGAGCTCGTCGGCCGCCACCGCATCTTCCACGGTAACCTGGAGCAGGACGCGCTTGGCCGGGTCGAGCGTGGTCTCCCAGAGCTGCGCGGGGTTCATTTCGCCAAGGCCCTTGTAGCGCGAGATCTGGACCTTCTCCGCTCCAATTTCCTTGATGACCTTGTCCTTCTCCTGCTCGCTGTAGGCGTAGTGGACCTTCTTTTCTTTCTCGAGCCTATAGAGCGGAGGCTGCGCGATGTAGATGTAGCCCTTGTCGATGAGCTGCCGCATGTGCCGGTAGAAGAATGTGAGGAGCAGTGTCCGGATGTGCGCCCCGTCCACATCCGCATCGGTCATGATGATCACGCGGTGGTAGCGCGCCCCTTCGATCGAGAACTCCTCGCCGATGGAGGTGCCCAGTGCCGTGATGAGGTTGTGGACCTCGTTGTTCTCGAGGGCCTTTTCGAGGCGGGCCTTTTCGACATTGATGATCTTGCCGCGCAGCGGCAGGATGGCCTGGAAGGTCCGGTCGCGGCCTTGCTTCGCCGAGCCGCCGGCCGACTCCCCCTCGACAATGAAGATCTCCGAGCGCGCGGGGTCGCGCTCCGAGCAGTCCGCGAGTTTTCCCGGCAGCGACCCCGAGTCGAAGAGCGACTTGCGCCTGGCCATCTCGCGCGCTTTGCGGGCCGCCTCCCTTGCCCGCGCCGCCGAGAGCGCTTTGTTGATGATGATCTCGCCAACGCCGGGGTGCTCGTCGAAGTAGGTGTACAGCCCCTGGTAAATGGCCGACGATACGAGGCCCGTCATTTCACTGTTCCCGAGCTTCATCTTCGTCTGGCCCTCGAACTGGGGGTTCTTGAGCCGCACGGAGAGGATGGCCGTGAGCCCTTCGCGCACATCGTCGCCGCCAATGCCCACTTCCGAGGACTTCAGGAGGTTCCGCCTCTTCGCGTACTCGAGGATCGCGCGCGTAAGGCCCTGGCGGAAGCCGATGAGGTGCGTGCCGCCCTCCACCGTGTGGATGTTGTTTGCGTAGGCGTAGACGCTCTCCGTGTAGCTGTCCGAGTACTGGATCGCGGCCTCGACCTCGTGCGTCCCGTTCACGCTCTTCAGGTAGACGACCTGTGGGTAGATCGGCGTCTTGGCGGCATTCAGCCATTGGACGAATGCGACGATCCCGCCGTCGGCCTTGAAGACCTCCTTCTTGACGTTGGCGGGGTCGCGGGCGTCCGTGAAGGTGATCGAGAGCCCGGTGGTGAGGAAGGAAAGTTCGCGCAGCCGGTTCTGGAGCGTCTCGTACGAGTACTCCAGCGTCTCGAAGATCTTCGCGTCGGCCTTGAACCGCTGGATCGTGCCCGTGATGTCCGCTGTCCCGACGATTTCGAGCGGTGTGGTCGGCACGCCGTACTCGTAGCGCTGCTTGTACAGCTTGCCGTTCCTCGCGACCCGGACCTCGAACCACTCCGAGAGCGCGTTGACGACCGAGACGCCGACGCCGTGCAGCCCGCCGGAGACCTTGTAGGACTTGTCGTCGAACTTGCCGCCCGAGTGCAGGACCGTGAGGACAATCTCGACGGCGGGCTTGCCGTACTTCGGGTGGATGTCGACCGGGATGCCGCGGCCGTCGTCTTCGACGGTCACCGAGCCCTCGGCGTTCAGCGTGACGCGAATTTCTGTGCAGAAGCCGGCAAGCGCTTCGTCGATCGAGTTGTCCACGACCTCGTAGACGAGGTGGTGCAGGCCCCGCCCATCCGTCGAGCCGATGTACATCGCGGGCCGCTTGCGGACCGCTTCCAGCCCTTCGAGGACTTGAATCGATTCGGCGGAGTATTCACTGCTTGCACTCACTTTTCCCCTCTCCTCAGGTGTAGGCTGCATCCCATCCGCGCCCCTTCAAAAACGCCCGATTCCGATCGTTTCGAAAGGGCTCATGCCAAGACAGATGTGGCATGAATTGAGGCCGATTTTGTGCCCATTTGCTTATAAAGAGCAGTATAAATAAACCCTCCGGTTCAAAACTCCCTAAAACGCCCCGTTCGAAACGTGATTTTCAGCGTATCTGGCTGCTGGCCATTCGGACCCCATTGACGGGCCTAATCGAGGCAAGGGGAAAGGGGCAAAACTGGAGTATATCCCCAAGGGGGCCCTTTCCGGCAACCGTGGACGCGGGAAATCGATCAGGCGGCAATCCTGCGGGCGGCCGTACCGCGGTGTGTGACACTTCGGTCCTGCTCGCGGGCGGTGACCCTCGTTCGGGGCCCGATGACGCCGTGTTTGTGACGCCGGCGGTGCTCGATGAGGTGCGCCGCCCCGAGGACCGGGAGCGCCTGGAAACGCTCCGCGAAACAGGGCTCAAGGTCCAGTCCCCGACGGCGGAGGGGCTCCGGCGCGTGGAGGAGGCGGCCAAAGCCGCGGGCGAGGGCGAGCGGCTTTCCAAGGCCGACAAGGAGCTTGTGGCCCTCGCGCTCGACCTCAAGGCGGAACTCCTTACCGACGACCGCTCGATGCAAAACGTCGCGGCCACCCTGCAAGTCGCGTTCCGCGGCTTCGCGCAGTCGGAGATCAAGGGAATTTGGCACTGGGAGAGCCAGTGGCGCTGCAGCGGCTGCGCGCGCGCCTACGAAAAGGAGCCGCTCCGCGGCGAGTGCACCATCTGCGGCCACGCCGTGAAGAAGAAGCACTGGCGTGTCCCGAAGGGCGAGGCCGCGGGGCCGAAGCGTCGCCCGCCAAAGTGAGGACGAGGGGCGCCCCAAGGGTATTGTACATGCAGGAAGTGCTACGCGCCTGAAGTGGGGGGCAAGGCGGTGGCTGAAGGGGACTTCCGCGTAACGCCCTGGGAAGTCGAGGGCGAGGTCGACTACGCCCGGCTCATCAAGGAGTTCGGCGTCGACCCCCTCACCGAGGAAGTGCTCGAGCGCATCAAGAAGGGCGCTGGCGGCGAGCTCCACCACTTCCTGCGCCGCGGTTTCTTCATCTCGCACCGCGACCTGCGGTGGGTCCTCGACGAGCACGCGAAGAAGAACCCCTTCTTCCTCTACACGGGGCGCGGGCCCTCCGGGCCGGTCCACCTCGGCCACCTCGTCCCTTGGATCCTCACGCAGTGGCTCCAGGAGAAGTTCGGGGCCGAGGTCTACTTCCAGCTCACGGACGACGAGAAGTTCCTCTTCAACGACGACCTCACGCTCGAAGAAACGGCGAAGTGGACCGTCGAGAACGCGCTCGACTTCCTCGCGCTCGGCTACAAGAAGGGCAAGACCCACATCATCTGGGACACGCGCCACGCCGGTGTGATGTACCCGCAGGCGATCCGGGTCGCCAAGAGGCTCACCTACTCGACCGCCAAGGCGGTGTTCGGGTTCGAGCCGTCGGCCAACGTGGGCGAGATCTTCTACACGAGCATGCAGTCGGTGCCGGCGTTCCTCCCCTCGGTGTTGAAGGGCCGCAACATCCCGTGCCTTGTGCCCATGGGCATCGACCAGGACCCCCACTTCCGGGTGGCGCGCGACATCCTCCCGAAGCTCGGCTACCTCAAGCCGGCGGCGCTCCACAGCAAACTCCTACCTGGGCTCACTTCGCCCGGTAGCACGAAGATGAGCGCTTCCGACCCGAACAGCGCCATCTACACGAATGAGACGGCCAAGCAGGTGCGCGCGAAAGTCATGAAATATGCCTTTTCGGGCGGCCAGGCTACGACGGAGGAGCACCGCAGGCGGGGCGGCAACCCGGACGTTGACGCGTCCTACCGGTGGCTGTCCCTTTTCGAGCAGGACGACCGGCGGATGGAGAAGATCGCCACCGACTACCGTTCGGGCGCCCTCCTTTCGGGTGAGCTCAAGCAGATGTTCGTCGACCACATCAACGCCTTCCTCGAGAAGCACCAGGAACGGCGCGAGGCGCTGCGCCCGCAGTTGGAAGACTTCATGCTAAAGGCGTAAAAGGCCGGGGCGGGCTCTCGCTCCGGATGGCCCGACCACGCAAGCGCCGCGCGCACTTGGAGGCATGGGCCTACGGCCGCCATGAGACGGCGCGCTCGGCCGCGCGCCTCATTGCCTGGACCTCGCAAGCGCCCCGCAACCGTCCGCCTGACGAGTACATCCACGAGCTTAGGGTGCGCCTGCGCCGCGCACGCGCGGTCATGCGGGCGTTCCGCCGCTTCTATGCGAGCCGCGCGGACTTCGAACGCCGGGTGCAACCCTTGAGGGCGCTCACGCGCGCGCTTGGGCCCATGCGGGACGCGGACGTGACCGCCGCGCTCTTCGAGGAGGTGCTGAAGGGGACGCCCTACCCGCCGCGCGCGGTCGTGCGGCGCCTCACGCAGCACCACACCGCGCAGGAGGCGCGCTGGGCGCTCGTGCGCCGCGCGCTCGACAAGGTCCGGAGCCTGCACCCAGCGGACCTCGCGCCCCCGCCCTTGCCTTCCGGCCACCGGAGGGAGCGTGCCGTTGGCACGCACGCGAGCCGGACGCTGAGCCGGCGCCTCGCCGAGGTGTGGGCCTTGAGGCGCGCGCTCGAAACGGGCGACCCCCTCGAGCTCCACGCCCTCCGGATCGAAATCAAGCGCCTGCGCTACACGATCGAGACCTTCGACCGGCTGCTCGGGCAGGCGGGCGCGCTGTGGGGTGGGCGCCTGAAGCAGCTCCAGGCGGTCCTGGGGCTCATCAACGACCACACCGTCGCCCTCGCCATCGTGGAGAGGGACCTTGCGGGGGCGCGGGACCCCCTCGAGGTCGCGTCCCTCCAACTCGTTGCGCGGATCGTCGAAGGGCGCCGCGCCGCGCACATCGAGCGCTTCAGGGCCCAGTGGCGCGAGGCCAACCCTGAGGCCCTCCGCCGCCTCATCGGCCGCCTGTAAGTACGGCCCTTGAGTCAGGCTTATCACGGGGGGGCCCACGTGCCGTCCCCGGGGTTGCCCGTGCTCGACAAGGTGGACTTTTCCCAGCGCTTCGAGGATGAGGACGAATACGAGGACGCCCTCAAGCGGCACCAGCTCCGGCTGCTCGAGCTCCAGCACAAGGTCAAGGAGAAGCGCGTGCCCGTCGTCATGCTCTTCGAAGGGTGGGACGCGTCGGGCAAAGGCGGCGCAATCAAGCGGACCGTCGAGAAGCTCGACCCCCGCGGCTACCGGGTCATCGCGATCCGTGCGCCGACACAGGACGAGCTTGCACGCCCCTACCTCTGGCGGTTCTGGACCCAGGTGCCCGTGAAGGGCGAGATGGTGCTCTTCGACCGCAGCTGGTACGGGCGCGTCCTTGTCGAGCGCGTCGAGAAGTACGCGGGCAAGGACGACTGGAAGCGCGCCTTCGAGGAGATCAACAACTTCGAGCGGCTTCTTGCCGACGAGGGGGTCGTCCTCGTGAAGTACTTCCTCCACATCGACAAGAAGACCCAGCTCAAGCGGTTCGAGGAGCGCGAAAAGAACCCGTACAAGTCCTGGAAGATCACCGACGAGGACTGGCGCAACCGCAAGAGGTGGGAGAAGTACGAGGAAGCGACCGAGGAGATGCTCGCGCGCACCTCGACGCGCGAGGCGCCTTGGCACATCGTGCCGTCGGTCTGGAAGTGGTGGGCGCGCGTCGAGGTCCTGCGCATCGCCGCCGACCGGATCGAGGAACACGTCGACTGAAGGGCGCCATCAGGTGCCCATCCGCCGGTGCCGCTGCTGGTACGAGCGGATCGCGCGCAGGAAGTCGATCTTGCGCATGCCGGGCCAGTAGACATCGGCAAAGTAGAGTTCGCTGTAGGCGATTTGCCAGAGCAGGAAGTTCGAGAGGCGCTCCTCGCCGCTTGTCCGCAGGATGAGGTCCGGGTCGGGGATCCCGTTCGTGTAGAGGTGCTTCGTGAAAATTTCCTCCGTGACATCCTCGGGGTTGATCTTCCCCTCCTTCGCCTCGGTCGCGATCTTTCGGACCGCGTCCATAATCTCGTCGCGCCCGCCGTAGGCCACCGCGAGGTTGAGGAGGTAGTTCGAGTTGTCCTTCGTCTTCTCCATCGCGTAGGCGATGGCCTCCTGCACCTTGGGCTCGAGGAGCGAGAGTTGGCCGATCACCTTGACGCGGATGCCGTGCTGCCGCACGCGCGGGTCGTCGGCGAGCTTGCGGAAGTTCTCCTCGAAC
>JBGPNV010000148.1:0-6486 GCA_041487695.1 Thermoplasmata archaeon
AGGCGTTTGCGGCGCGCTACCGCGGGGACGTCATCCTCTTCGACTGCGGCGAGGGCACGCAGCGTCAGATGATGCTGTCCTCCCTCTCGTTCATGTCGGTGAAGACGATCGCGATCACGCACTTCCACGGCGACCACTTCCTGGGGCTTGCCGGGCTCGTGCAGACGATGCAGCTCAACGACCGGCGCGACCCGCTGGAGATCCTCGTGCCGAAGGGGACGGCCGGCTTTGCCGAGACTTTCCTTACCCTCGGCCACTTCAGGCTGAAGAAATTCGAGGCGCGCGTGCGCGAGCTCAGCGACGGGGAGCGCGTGCAATACGACGGGTATTCGATCACGGCGGCCGCGCTGAAACACCCGGTGCCAACGATCGGCTTCCGCTTCGAGGAAGACACGAAGTCCGGGCGGTTCGACCCCGAGCGGGCGAAGGCCCTCGGCGTGCCGGAGGGGCCGCTCTTCTCGAAGCTCCAGGACGGCCACCCGGTCGAGGGCGGCAAGGGGAGAGTGCACCCGGACGACGTCATGGGGCCAAGGCGAAACGGCCACGCCTTCTGCTACCTCACGGACACCGCACCGACGCCGCGGGCGGTCGAGATCTCGAAGGGCGCGGACGTGCTCATCATGGAGGCCACGGCGGACGACTCCCTTACAGAGTTCGCGAACCAGTACGGCCACTGCGCGGCCTCGCAGACGGCAGCGGCGGCGAAGGAAGCGGGGGTCGGCGAACTTTACCTCGTGCACCTCTCCGCCCGCTACAAGGAGAGCGACCCGATCGAGTCGCAGGCGCGCGCGGTGTTCCCGAAGTCGAAGGTGCCCAAGGACCTCGAAGAGGTGGAGCTGCCGTGGGGGTAGGGGAAGAGGCCCCGCGGCTCTACGAGGGCCCCGCCCACGTGTGGAAGGCCCCCGACCCGCGCGCCCCGCTCGCCTTCGCCCTCTTCGCGTTCCTCTGCATCGTCGTTTTCACGGAGCTCGTCTTCGCCGCGGCGGAGCTTGCGCTCTATGGCAAGGTCCTTGCCCCGACCGCGCGCGCCTTCGCCTTCGTCGGGGTCGTGCTGCTCCTTGCCGGCAACGCGAAGTCCGTGGCGCTCGCGCTCTACCGGCAGGCGGGGGACACGCTTGAGGGGCTCGTGGGAATCGTGCTCAGGAGGCTGTGGGCGCTCCACTTCTGGCTGAACCCGCTCGGCCTCTTTTCCCTGGGGATGTTCCTCGCCTTTGCCCCCCGTGTCCAGCCGCCGTTCTACTACGTAGCCTACGGCGTGCTCCTGTGGCAGGCGATGGGCGGCCTCCTGGCGAGGGAGGCGGTGCCGCTCAAGGGGCGCACGGCGCCGGTGGGCAAGGCCGCCCGGGCGGCGCACCACCAGCCCGCCGTGTATGTCCTGCTTGCCGTGCTTGTGGCCGCGGGCTTTGTCGATTCGCTCTTCCCTTGAGGCGGAGGGTCCAAAGTGATTGCCCTAGGGCCCGTTGCGGCGGCGCGGCCGTCGGCCGCAAGGCCCGTGGGGATCGGCTTCGCGGCCGCCGGTGCGTCGCCCCCGCTTGGTGAGCTTGCAAGGTCGCGGGGCCTCCAGCGGTTCGAAAGCGCCCCGGCGCTCCTGTCGGCCCTGCGCTCGGGGCGGGTGCGCGCGGGGGTCCGCGGGACGCTGCCCGCGTCGGAATTCTGGAGAGCGCTTGGGCGCTCGACCGCGCCGCGGCGCCTCCAGCGCGCGGTCCTGCTCGAGCCGCGGAAAGGCCAGGGGGTGCTGCTCGGCCCCGTGGGGATCTCGGAGGGCCGCGGCGCGGCCTCGCGCGCGGCCTTCGCGCGCCACGCGTGCCGGCTCCTTCGTGAACGGGGACTCCTCACGGAGGCGCCGCTTGTCGCGGTCCTCTCGCGGGGACGGCTCGAAGACGGCGGCCGGGGAGCGCACATCGGGAAGTCGCTTAGGGAAAGCGAGCGCGTGGTCCGTTCCCTGGAGAGCGCCGGACTCGACGCCTTCTCGCCGGGCGTGCAGATCGAGGATGTGCTCGCCGACTGCGACGTCGTCGTGATGCCGGACGGTGCGGCCGGGAACCTAGCGTTCCGGGCGCTGCACCTTGTGGGCGGCATGCGCAGTTACGGGGCGCCGGTCCTCGGCGCGCCCTTCGACCTTGTCGACACCTCGAGGGCGCGCCGGTCCTTCGCCGACCCGATCCGGCTTGCGGCGTTCCTGGCCTCCTCGCGGCACGACCGATAGGGCACCGCCGGCGCTCGCCTTTTTATCACGCGCGCCCATGGGCGGTACGACCCCCCCCCCATGCGAATCACCATCGACGGGTGGAAAGCCCACATCAAATTCTCCGCGGCCCACGCGATCGCGGGCCACCCGACGTGCGGGCGCCTGCACGGCCACACCTATGCGGTGCACCTCGTGCTCCACGGCGAGGCAGGCGATGACGAGATGGTCTTCGACTTCGGGGTCGCCAAACGCGCGCTTCGGCGCCTTGCCGACAAACTCGACCACCGCTTCATCGTGCCCTCCGGGGCAGCGACCGCCGTGGGCTCGGCCTTCGAAGTGCGCCTCGGGGCAAAGACCTACCGTGTGCCGCGCGCGGATGTCGCGCTCCTCGACATCGAGGCTTCCTCGGCCGAGCGCCTTGCCGAGTACTTCGCGCGGTCGCTTGCCACCGCCGTGGACTTCCCGCCGTCCGTGCACGAGATTGAGGTCGGCGTCGACGAGGGGCCGGGGCAGGGCGCGTGGGCGAGCCTGCGCCTCAAGACGCGAGCGCAGCGCGAGCGTGGCCGCGAGCGGCGCGTCCGTGGGAAAGCCTGAGGCGGCGCGGGAAACCTACATGTAGGGCGCGCGCGCAACGCGCTGGGGGGTCTCCAGACGGTCTTCTGCCCGCAGTGTGGCACGCGGATGGCCGACGAGGCGAATTTCTGCCTCAACTGCGGCGAGAACCTCGCGAAGTGGCGCGCGGGCTCGGGCTTCGTGAAGGAGGTCCAGCCGGCGGCCCGCGAGGGTCCGCAGGGAGGGACGGCGCCCCCGGCAGCCAAGCCGGCGGGCGAAGGGAGTGCGCCGCGCGAGGGCCGCCGCGACGGGAGCGTCGAGGTGAGCGTCCGCGGCGCCGAGATGGTCCGCCCGGTGTCGGGCGCGCGGCACCTCAACGCGCTGCTTGCCGAAGCGCGCGGCGCCGCCGAGTCGAGGGACCTCGAGAAGTCCCTCAAGGCGTTCCGCGAGGCCCTCGAACTCGACCCCGACTCGCAGGAAGCCCTCTACGGCATCGGCGTCGTCTTTGGAAGGCTCGACCGCCAGCTTGACGCCCTCTCGACGTTCAACCGGCTTGTCGAGGCGAACCCGCGGCTGGCCGCGGGTTTCGACGGCCGAGGCGCGGCCCTTTCCAACCTCGGAAGGCTCGGCGAGGCCGTGGCCGCCTTTGACGAGGCCATCCGGCTCGACCCCCTGCTCACCTCCCCGCGGCTCGAGAAGGGCGCGGCCCTTGCCCGCATGGACGACCTCAAGGGGGCGGTGGCTTGCTTCGACGCGGTGCTCGAACTCGAGCCTTCGAACGGCGTCGCGCTCCTCTCGCGGGGTGAGATGTGCCTGCGCCTCGGGGACAACGAAGGCGCGCTGCGCTCCTTTGACCGGGCGCTCGAGGTGGCGCCGCTCGAGCCGACCGCCTGGAAGCGCAAGGGCGAACTCATGCTCAAGATGGGGCACGCCGCCGACGCGCGGCGGTGCTTCGACCGCGCGCTGCAGCTCGACGCGAACGACGTGGACGCGCTCGTCCGGCGCGGGGACGCGCTCCGGCAAGCCGGCGACCCGGCCGGCGCGATCGACTCCTACGAGAAGGCCGCGGCGATGCAGCCGGGCCGCGCGGAGCCGCTCGTCCGCAAGGGCCTCCTCCTCTTCTCCCTCTCGAAGTTCCCCGCCGCGCGCGAGGCGTTTGGCAGGGCCCGCGAACTTGAGCCGGACAACCAGGTTGCGGCCGTGAACCTCGCCGTCGCGCTCTACCGGTGCCGGGAGTTTGCCGCGGCA
This sequence comes from Thermoplasmata archaeon, assembly GCA_041487695.1. Classification (GTDB taxonomy): domain Archaea; phylum Thermoplasmatota; class DTKX01; order DTKX01; family DATEUP01; genus DATEUP01. Next base: position 3,989 of record JBGPNV010000148.1, read on the forward strand.
AAGGGCGCCGCGGAGTTGGCGCTCGGCCGCTGGCCGGGGCAGGTCGACCTCGCCCGCGTGCTTGCCGCGTCCGAGCGGAAGCTGCGCTCTGCCGGAGAGCCCGCGGGCGCGCGGGCCCCCCAGCCGCCGGGGACGGACCACACGGTTGAGGACATCTTCATCATCTACCGCGACGGCCGCCTCATCAACCACCAGACGAGGCGCCTGCGCGCCGACATGGACAACCAGCTCCTATCGGGGATGCTGACGGCGATCCAGAGTTTCATCCAAGAGGCGTTCCGAGAGGGCGACGAGGGGCGGCTCTCGGAAATGTCGTTTGGCAAGAGCCAGATCCTCATCGAGCGGGGCAAGTGGATCTCGATTGCCGTGGTCATCCGGGGTGTCGCCCCCATCGGCGCGCGCGCCGAGGTCGCCTTCGCGGTCCAGAGCATCGAGGAGATGCACGGCACGAAGCTCGCGGCCTGGGACGGCGAGAGCGCGAACCTGCGGGGCCTTGGCGACGCCGTCCAACGGATTCTCGAAGTGCTCTAGCGAGGGCGCGCGCGAAGACGCGCTGGCGGGTCGAAGACGCTTTACCCCCGGAGCCCCGTTTGGGCGCCTGCGACACCCCATGGCCAAGCCCACGAGATGCCCCCAATGCGGCGAAGCCGTCGAGCCCGCGGACCGCTACTGCCCGGCCTGCGGCGAGCCGCTGCCGACAGCAGGCAAGGGCGCCTTGAGGCGGGCGGGCGAAGAGGGCGAACGGGTCGCACGGACCGTCGATGACTACCTGAAAGCCGTCTCGACCTTCGAGCGCATGCTGCACGGCAGCGGGCCGAACTCCGTCCGCTCGCTCCTTTCGCGCGGCGACGCGCTCACCTCGCTTGGCGAGTACGACGCCGCCGTGCACGCGTACCGCGAGGCGCTCAAGATCGAGCCAACGAACTTCGAGGGGAAGCGTGCGCTTGCACGGCTCTTCAACAGGCTGGCGAGGTACCGCGAGGCCATCGAGCTTTGCAACCAGGCGCAGGCGGAGGACCCCAAGAGCGAGGAGATCTACCTCATCAAGGCCCGCGCGCTGCTTGCCTCCGGCGACTTCGGCGGGATCGTGGACCTCGACACGGCCGCGAGGGGCGAAGGTGTCGCGTCGGCCGCCCTCTCGCGCGTGGCGGACCTTGCCAGGCGGCGCTACCGCGAGGTCGAAGCCTCCCACGCCGTCGTGCAGGAGGTCTTCGTGATCCACCGCAGCACGAGGCTGATGGCCCACCGCTCGCGCCTCTTCCGCCCCCAGGTCGACTCGGACCTTGTCGCCGGCACGCTGCGCGCGATCCAGGACTTCATCCAGTTCGCGCTGATGGGTGTCGAGGCGGGCGCGCCCCCGCTTGACGAGCTCCACTACGGGTCGTTCCTCGTACGTGTCGAGTCGCGCGAACTTTTCCAGGCGGCTTTCGTCGTCTCGGGCACGCCCGACCCGGCGATGCGGGAGCGCTTCGGGAGCGCGACCGACCACATCGCTTCCACGTTCGGGGAGGTCCTCCTGGACTGGGACGGTTCGATCGACGAAGTCCGGGGCATCCAGGCCTACCTCGACCTGACCTTCTTCCCCGAACTCAAGGCCGACGAGATGGAAGGCGAACTCGACCTCGGGTAAGGCCCAGCCGCGGCCCTGCCCGCCAGCCGCTGCCGCCAATCGTGAGCAGGAACGCCGCCCGTTTCGTGGCCTTGAGGTCGTGGGGCACCTTCGCCCCAAGGTGGGCGATGGCCCCGGGGCCGAGGGAGAGCTCCTCGCTGCCCGCGCGAAGGCGGAGCTGTCCTTCGAGGACTTGGAGTGTGAGGGGGCTTTCGGCCTTGTGGGAGCGGATCTCGCGGCCGGGGCCAAGCGCAACGAGGACCACGCGGAGCCCCGGCGCCTTGAATACCGTTCGCGAGTTGCGGCCCTCCTTGTCCCAGATTTCCTCGGCCCGGAGCTCGTCGAGGAGGGAGGGCAGCCTGGCGGTGAGCACCTCGCCCGAGAGCGGCCTGTCCATTTCCCGGCGGGGCTCTTTGAGCGCCATGGCAGGGAAAGCCTGAGGGCCCAAGGGCCCCGCCCGCTAATCAGGGTTGCGAAAGCCCCTTACCGCGCGCGGACGGTGAGGAATTCCTTGTCCGCGTAGGTGAGGACCTTCGCCTTCGACTTGCCGATCACGACGTCGTCCTCGATCCTCACGCCGCCGAACCCTGGGACATAAATGCCCGGCTCGCAGCTGAAGACCTGACCCGCCTTGAGCGTGAAGTCCGCGATGCGGGAGATCCCCTGCCCGCCGTCGTGGACGGCGAGCCCGATCGAGTGGCCCGTCGAGTGGATGAAACGCCCCTTGTACTTCGTCCGGTCGATGATCTCGGCGCACCGTTCGTGGACCTTGCGGGCGCTCTCGCCCTCGACCATCATGTCGATCCCGGCGAGGTTGGACTCGAGGACGATCTCGTAGATTTCCTTGTGCTTCGCGGAGGGCCGGCCGTACATGAACGTCCTCGTGATG
>JBGPNV010000149.1:0-6379 GCA_041487695.1 Thermoplasmata archaeon
CACAACATCGAGGCGGTCGCGAAGATCGTGCACGACGCGGGTGCGCTGCTGTATTACGACGGTGCGAACTTCAACGCGATCCTCGGCAAGACGAACCCGGGCGTCATGGGCTTCGACATGGTCCACTTCAACCTCCACAAGACGTTCTCGACGCCCCACGGCGGCGTGGGCCCTGGCTCAGGACCGGTCGGCGTTGTCGAGAAGCTCGCGCCGTTCCTGCCGGTGCCCCTCGTGAACCTCAAGGGTGAGCGGTACTTCCTCGACTTCGAGCGCCCGCTCTCGATCGGCCGCGTGAAGGGCTATTGGGGCAATGGCGGGATGTTCGTCCGCGCGTACACGTACATGCGCCTTTTCGGCGCCGACGGGCTCACGGAAAACACGGAGACGGCGGTGCTCAACGCGAACTACATCCACCACAGGCTGAAGGCGGTCTTCCCCACGGATGTGAACCCGAAGGCCCCGCGCATGCACGAGACGGTGCTCTCGGGGGTGAAGGTCCGGGACACGACGGGCCTGCGCGTCGCGGACATCGCCAAGCGCCTGCTCGACTACGGGATCCACGCGCCCACGGTCTACTTCCCCCAGATCGTTGAGGAGTCGATCATGATTGAGCCGACGGAGACCGAGACGAAGGAGGACCTCGACGCCATTTGCGACGCGCTGCTGGCCATCGCCAAGGAGGACCCTGCGCTTGTGAAGAGCGCGCCGCACAACACGGCCGTGTCGCGGGTCGACGAGGTGGAGGCGGCGAGGAAGCCGATCCTTACGTGGAAGGACGCGTAGGGCTTTCGCGCACCCCCCCTTTGCCCTTATATGGGCGGCCTTCCAAGAGGGGTTGAGAATCCATGATCGATCGAGAAGCCCTACAGTACCTGCGCGTCGCAACGCCCGTCGGTGAGCTGCTTGTGGTCGGCGACTACCAGGCCGTCCGCTTCGTCCGTTTCCCGGGCGAGAGCGAGCCAGACCGCGTCTGGTTCGAGGCGCGCGCTGGCCCCGTGCGCGAGGCGGCCCGTCAACTTGAGGCGTACTTCGCGCGCCGGCGGAGCGCCTTCGAACTGCCGCTTGCGCCTCAGGGGACCCCGTTCCAGCAGCGCGTCTGGCAAGAGCTCCAAAAGATTCCCTACGGCGACACCGTATCCTACGGCGAACTGGCCAAACGAATCGGCCAGCCGACCGCCTCGCGGGCCGTAGGCGCCGCGAATGGAGCCAACCCGATCCCGATCATCATCCCGTGCCACCGCGCCGTGGGAGCGGACGGGAGCATGACGGGGTTCGGCGGCGGCATTGGAGTGAAGAGGAAGCTGCTGGCCCTTGAAGCGGGGCAGCGTGCCCTCTTGCCGGCGCGCTAAGCGGACTCACGGCGTCTCCGCCGGCCGCTCGGGCTCCGTTACGCCCTCGAGCACGGCCTCAAAGAAACGGTGCAGGTGCTCGGCGAGCATCGGGTTGTCCACGTACCCGCAGGCGTCGAACCCCGCGGAAGCGATGAGCGCCTGCGTGCCGTCGGCGACCATGTCCGTCGCGATAAGCCTCGAGCGGCGGACGACCTTGACCTTCTCCGCCGTTGCCGGCGGCACTCCCTGGGCCGCGTCCGTGATGATTGTGACCTGCACCCCGCGCTTGGCCGCATCGAGCAACGGGCGGTCGATCGCGTCGCGGAGTTGTCCGTAGGCGGGGGTCGAGAGCCAGAGGCTCTGCGTGGCGGTCTTCACGATCTCCGCAATCTTCGCGATGACGCGGTCCCTGCCGGTGATCGTGAAGATGAGTTGGGGAAGACCGCGCTGCGACGAGAGTTCGTGGAGGAGCTGGAGCTTGCTGAAGGTGTCTTCGAGCTGCGACACGACGCGCCGCTGGACCGCATCGGGCGCGTTCGGGCGGAAGTTCTGCGGGCGCCCGTCCGTCGAGCTCACGAAGCCCTTGCGCTCGAGCGACTCCAACACCTTGTAGGCCGAGGTGCGCGGGATCTCGGCCGCGTTCGACACGATTTCCGCAGTCCCGACGCCGAGGCCGATGAGCGCAATGTAGGCGCGAGCCTCGTAGGTCGTGAGCCCCACGAGTTCGAGCCGCTGGACGGCCTCGTCGAGTTCGCGCGCGAGGTCGATGTTGAGTGCCTTGAGGTCAATCCCAAATCCTGCAAGATGTTCTGTGAGCTCCCTGGCTGAGACCATTTTTCCCCTTCCAAGCGGCTCGTTGTTTACCCGGGCGCTACAAAAGCCTTATACGAGAACCCTCGATAAGAAACCTGCCTTGCGACTGGAGAGTGGCGTGCGGATTCACCCGCGGCCCCTCCCTGGATGAGGCGTGGGATGCCGGAGGAGCCGCCATGCGCCAGGTCGACCGCGACACCTGCATGCACTGCTCGGCCTGCGTGGGGACTTGCCCCTTCGACGCGATCACCCTTTTCGACATGCACATCGTGTTCAACGAGCGTTGCGTGGACTGCGCAATGTGCGACCGGGTCTGCCCTGTAGGCGCCATCTCACCGATCCCGGGGACGGAACGGATGCGGCCTAAACTTAAGGTGCCGGCGTAAAGGGGGAGGCACGCGTATGGTCGAGAAGCACCACTATGAGGTGATCGTCGTGGGCGCAGGCCCCGGCGGGTCCTGTGCGGCGCGCGCGGCGGCTGCGGCGGGCTTGAAGACCCTGATGATCGAGAAACGCCAGGAGATTGGCACGCCCGTGCGCTGCGGCGAGGGCATCGCGACCGCGTGGCTGAACCAGATCGGGCTGAAACCCGGCAAGGAGTGGATCGCCAACGAGGTCGATGGCGCAAGGATCTTTGCGCCAAACGAGCAGTTCGTGACGCTCGACGCGGCGCAAGCCGGAAACGAAACGGGATTTGTCGTTGAGCGCGACATGTTCGACAAGTTCCTCGCGCGCGAGGCGATCCGCGCGGGGTCCGACGTTTGGGTGAAGACGAATGCGCTCTCGCTCATCTTTGAAAATGGCATTCCGGTCGGAGTAAACGCGCGCAAGCTCAACAAGGACATGGAAATCCGGGCCCCTCTCATCATCGCGGCCGACGGGTTCGAGTCGCGGGTGGGGCTCTGGGCCGGCATCAAGACGCAGCTCAAGCCCTCGGACATCGAGGCGTGCTTGCAATATCGGCTCGTCGGCGTCGACTGCGACGTGCGCTACAACGACTTCTACATCGGCGAGAAAGCGGCGCCGGGCGGCTACCTCTGGGTCTTCCCCAAGGGGCCGGGCGAAGCGAACGTCGGGATTGGCGTGTCGCTCAAGAAGTCGCCCGGGATCGCGACGGCGAAGACCTACCTCGACGCCTGGATCAAGCGGCACCCCGGGTACGCCAAGGGCAAGTCGATCGAGGATGTGGCCGGCGCGGTCTCGGTCTCGCAGCCGCTCAAGCGCACGACCGCGAACGGCGTGATGCTGGTTGGCGACGCGGCAAGGCTCGTGGACCCTCTCACGGGCGGGGGCGTGGCCAACGCCTGTATCTCGGGACAGTTCGCGGGCGAGGTCGCGAAATCCGCCTGGGACGCGCACGACTTCAGCGAGAAGTTCCTGCAGCTCTACGAGAAGAAGTGGCGGGACGAGCTCGAGGAGCAGCTGATGCGGAACTTCATGGCCAAGGAGACGCTGATGAAGATGTCCGACGAGTCGATCAACAAGGTCATCGACGCGCTTCAGGGCGTCAGCTTCACGAAGGTGACGACGCTCGAGATCCTGAAGGCGGTCCAGAAGAAGTACCCGGAAGTCGTGAAAGAGTTCGAGGAGATGCTGGCCGCGTGAGCCGGCCGCGGGGGTCTCCGAGCACGCGGCCCCCCGCGCGCGGGGCGGTGCGCCTCGTGGAGTTCTTGGAGGACCAGTGCGACCCGCGCAAGTGCACGGGCCGCAAGCTTATGCGCCGGGGGCTTGCGGTCGGCGTCGCGGCCGTCCGAGCGTTGCCGCGAGGCGCGGTCGTGCTCGACCCACGCGCGCAGAAGGCGCTTTCGCCATCGGACGGCCCGGTGGCGCGACGGCGCGGTCTCATTGCCTTGGACTGCTCGTGGAAGCACGTGGAGACGAGCTACGAGGAGCGCGGCCTCGAGAAGGTCGGCGTGGCCCGAGCGCTGCCTTTCCTCCTCGCGGCAAACCCCGTGCACTACGGCCAGCCCATGCAACTCTCGACCCTCGAGGCCTTTGCCGGAGCCCTCTTCATCTTCGGCGAGGACGGGCAGGCGCGCGAGCTCCTCGCTTCCTACACCTGGGGGCCGATGTTCGAGACTCTGAACGCGGAGCCCCTCCGGGCGTATTCGCGCGCGAGGGATTCGACGGAAGTCGTCGCCGCGCAGCGTGAGTTCGTAGGTCCCGGTCAAGAAGAGGCGTAGCGGTTATTCGCCGGGGCCGCCAAAGATCAGGCGGTCCGTGACCACGTACGCGAGCGCGAGGCCGCCAAGCGCCGTTGCGAGGAGAATCCACAAGGCCCACACCGCGGGCGTGTCCGTCGGCGTCTTTGCGACCATCTGCGCGCGCAGTGCAAGGTTGCCAGAGCCCTGGTCGTACACGGAGCCGTAGACCGTGATGGTGTCGCCGTCGACCCAATCGCCCGTGGTGGGCCCTGGCGTGAGGCGCGTGATGCTCGTCGTGTCGATCCAGACCGCTCCGCTCGCGTCGCGGACGCTGAAGGCGTTGTAGGACGCGTTCCACGTTCGGCCGTTGGCCCCGACTTTCGTCTCCTGCCGGTCGATCGCCTTGTAGCAGTTGAGGCACTCGACGACGCCATAGACCTTCACGACCGTGTCGGCGTGCAGGCTTGCGACTTGCGTGATCGGCGCTTCGGCAAAGGGGATCTCCGGCGCCACGAGCCCGTAGGCAAGGAGCCCCAGCGCCGTCACGACGGCCCCTGCGGCGAGGAGAGCCGCGTGGCGTCGCTTGCGGCTGTCCCCGTGCTTTCCCAGGAGCCAAAAGACGGCGCGGACGAAGGGATTGCTCACGGCCACCGCCCTCCGGGCGTCTCAAAAGCCGAGGGGGCCCACGGCTTTCACGACAGCGTCCACGAGCGCGCCCGAGTTAACAAGCTCGGCGGCGGTCTCCAAATCGCGGTAGATCGGGCGGTCGACGGTGAGGGGCTTCACCATGCGCCGAAGGGCCGCGCGAGCGGCGGCCGGGCCCTTGCCGGGGCGCCCCCCGTGCAGGTCCATCCCCTCGGCGGCGCAAACCAGGGCGGCGCCGACGACGCGCGCGCTGTTCAGGACGACCGCGCGGGCCTTGCGGGCGCCGATCGTCCCCATTGAGTTGTGGTCCTCTTGTCCCGCCGAGGTGGGAATCGAGTCGACGCTTGCCGGGTGCGAGAGCACCTTGTTCTCGGAGACGAGGGCGGCGGCCGTGTACTGGGCGATCATGTAGCCGGAGTTCAGCCCAGGGTCGCGCGCGAGGAAGGGCGGCAAGCCCCCCTCCTGCCCGGCGACAAGGCGAGCGACGGTGCGCTCCATAATGCTCGCGGCCTCGGAGACGCCGATCGCGAGGTAGTCCATCGCGAGCGCAACGGGCTCCCCGTGGAAATTCGCGCCGGAGAGGACTTCACCCGGGTCGGCAAAGACGAGGGGGTTGTCCGTGGCGGAGTTGATTTCGACCTCGAGCACGGCACGGGCGTGGCGAACCGCGTCCACCGAGGCGCCAAGGACCTGCGCGAGGGCGCGCGAGGAGTAGGGGTCCTGCACCTTGTCGCAGTCTGCGTGGCCCTTGATCATGCCGCTGCCTTTAACCATCCGCGCGACCCCCTCGGCGACTGCGACGGCTCCGGGGTGCGGACGGACGGCGTGCAACCGCGGGTCGAAGGGGTGTTCGCTGGAGTCAAGGCATTCGAGGGCCATCGCGCCAGCGATGGCGGCGGCGCGAAGGACGCGCTCCGCGTCGAGGACTGCGAGGACCCCGACGGCTGCCATGCCTTGCGTGCCGTTGAGGAGCGAGATCCCCTCCTTCTCCTTCAGCGTATAGGGCTTCAGCCCCGCGGCTTTGAGCGCGGCGGCTGCCGGTTGCACGGTGCCTTGGAACTCCGCCTCACCCTCGGCGATCAGAGCGAGCGCGATGTGCGCAAGGGGCGCAAGGTCGCCCGAAGAGCCCACGGACCCCTGCGAGGGGACGACCGGGTGGACGCCCGCGTTCAGCAAGGCGCAAAGCGCGTCGAGGAGCCCTGGCGTTACACCGGAATATCCCTTCGCGAAGGCGTTCATCCGGAGGGCGATCATCCCGCGGACGACCTCAGTGGGGAAGGGCTCGCCGACGCCCGCGGCGTGGGACCGGACAAGGTTCAGCTGGAGTTGGCGCAGCTTGGCCGGCCGGATTTTGACGTTCTTGAGGTCGCCCACGCCCGTGTTGATGCCGTAGGCGACCTCGTGGGAGGCCAGGATCTTCTCGACGACCGCGCGGGAGCGCTCGAC
>JBGPNV010000150.1:0-6261 GCA_041487695.1 Thermoplasmata archaeon
CGGGCGTCTCGCGGAAGTAGAGGGCGTACTTGAGGCACTCGAGGGCCTCGTCGAAGCGCTTGAGATGGAAGAGCGCGCTCCCCTTATTCCCCCACGCCTTCACGTAGTCGCGCTTGATCTGCGTGGCGCGCTCGAAGGCCTTCAGTGCGTCCTGCGGCCGCTCGAGGGTCATGTAGACCGTGCCGAGGTTGTTCCACCCGCGCTCGTTTTGCGGGTCGAGCTTCGTGGCCATCTCGAAGGACGCGACGGCCTCGTCCGACCGGTGGAGCTTAAGGAGCAGGCTCCCGTGGTTCGCCCAGGCCCTCTCGTACTTCGGGTCCGCTTTGAGGATCCGGTCGTAGCAGGCGACGGCCTCCTCGAGCCTGGAGAGCTTCGTGAGGATCGAGCCCTTGTTGTTCCAGGCCTTCAGGTAGTCCGGCTCAAGCTGCGTGGCCTTGTCGAAGCAGGCGAGCGACTGCTCGAGGTCGCCCTTCGAGGCGAGCGCCGACCCCTTGTTGAACCACGCGGTCGCGTAGTTCATGTCGATGGCGAGCGTGCGGTCGATCGCCTTGATCGCCTCGTCGACGCGGCCGGAGGCGGCGAGCGTATTGGCGAGGTTGTTCCAGGCCTCGAGGTGCTTCGGGTCGGCCGCGACCGCCTTGTTGAAGGCGGCGACCGCGTCCTCGGTCTCCCCGAGTTCGAAGAGGACCGTCCCGAGCGCGTTCCACGCGTCGGAGTAGGACGGGTCGAGGTAGGTCGCCTCGTCGAAGCACTCGATCGACTGCTGCTTCTTGTCCGTCCGGTCAAGCAGGACGCCGCGCTTGTACCAGGCCGGCGCGTAGTCCGCCTTCAGCTTGTTGACATAATTGTAGCACTTGAGCGCCTCCTTGTAGTTTTCCTCCTGCGTGAAGATGTTGCCTTGTACATCCCAGGCGACCGCGCTCTCGGGGTCGAGTTTGAGGGCCTTCTCGAGCGCTTCGTGGGCCTCCTTCAGCCGCTGGAGCCGCTGGAGGCACTCGGCCTTCAGCACGAGCGCCTGGACGAGCGTGCCGTCCATCGCAAGCGCCTTGTCGAGGTTCTCGAGCGCCTTCTCGAGCTTGCCGACCCGGAAGTACACGTTGCCGACGTTGTACCGCGCCAGCGCGAAGTCGTTCTTCTGGCGCAGGGCTTCCTGGTAGGACTCCATCGCCTCCTTGAAACGGTCGAGGCGCGCGAGCGCGTTTCCGCGGTTCGCCCATGTGAAGGGCCTCTCGTGGTCGAGGGAAAGCGCGCGGTCGAAGGCCGTGAGCGCCTCCTGCGGGCGGTCGAGCAGGTCGAGGAACTGGCCCTTGAGGTCCCAGGCGTCGGCCACCTGGTTGTTGAGCGAGAGGGCCCGCTCGGCCGCCTCGAGCCCTTCGGAGGGCTTCCCCAACTGCTGGAGCGAGATCGCCTTGTTCACCCAAGCGACCGCGTAGTCCGGCCTGATCGTGATCGCCTGCTCGAAGGAGACGAGCGCGTCGCTGTGGCGCTTGAGGCGGGCGAGCATGTTGCCGCGGTTGTTCCAGAGGTACTCGACCTTCGGGTCGCTCTTGATCCCGCGCGTGTAGTATTCGAGCGCCTCCTCGAGCTTGCCTTGGTCGGCCGCGATGTTGCCGCGGATGTTCCAGACGTCCGGGTCGCGCGGGTTGATCTTGAGCGCCTGGTCGAAGCACTTCTGCGCCTCGTCGAGCTTCTTCAGCTGGTAGAAGGCCATGCCGCGCGCGACCCACGCCTTCACGAACTCCGGGCGCTTCTTGAACGCGTCGTTCTTCGTGTCGAGGACCCTGTCGAAGATCTTGATCGCATCGTCGAGGCGGCCGAGCCGCCCGAGGGTCGCGCCCTTGTTGAAGAGCGCCTCATCGTAGTCGCTCCTGAGCTCGAGGGCCCTGTCGAAGGACTCGAGGGCCTTGGCGAAGTCGTTCAGCGAATAGAACGAGTTGCCCCGGTTGTTCCAGGCCTCCTCGAGCTGGCTGTTGAGCTTGAGGGCCTGGTTGAACGCCGTGATCGCCTGGCGGTGCTGCTGGAGCTGGGCGAGCGCGATCCCCTTGTTCAGCCACGCCGCGTCGGATCCCTTGTTGATGTTGATCGCCGTCGAGAAGGTCGAGAGCGCCTCCTTGTGCAGCCCCATCCTCGCGTAGGCCACGCCCTTCTGGATCCACGGCCCCTCGACATCGGCGCCCGCCATCGTCGAGCTTTCCGTGTAGGCGGTGAGCGGCGCGATCTTGTGCGCCGTCTTGATCGCGCGGTCGAATTGGTCGATCGCCGGCTGGTAGTTCCCGCGCTTCAACTGGAGGTTCCCCGAGCGCACGAAGTTCTCCATTTCCTCGTAGAGGAGGCGGACGGCCCGCTGGCGGATGAAGGCGAAGAAGATGTAAGGCAGGCCGAGCACGACCATCATGATTTGCGGGTACGAGTAGGCCGGCGCATGGGAGGCGAGCGAGGGCACGAAGCTGCCGACCATGATCGAGAGCGGCGCGAGCGTCATGATCCCGATGCCGGCAAGCCAGATGGCGAAATAGCCCACCTTCTCGCGGGCGAGGGTGAGGGAATAGCCGCCGATGACGGCCATGATAAGCGGGATCTCCATGAAGAGGACGGGGTAGCTGTTGATCGGGTAGAGCTTGAGGAACCCGAGCGCCGGCACGCCCGCCGAGGCGCCGGCAAGCAGGAAGAACATCCAGACCTTTGCGCGGTTCTCCGGCGCCACCTCGCGCATGGACCCGAGGAGCAGGGAGAAGCCGACGAGGAAGATCCCGCCGCCGAGGAGCAGGAGGATCGTGTTGTAGAGCTCGAAATTCGCGAGGAAGATGTTGATCCCGAGGATCTGGGAGGTCATGAGCGCGTAGGCGCCGATGATCATCGCGATGAGGATGACGGAGAAGGAAATCATGAGTTCGCGCAGCTGGCTCCGGCGGTCGCGCCTCGAGGTCGCCTCGACCTTGATCGTCTCATCCTGCTCCTGGGCCACGATTTCGAAGTACTCCTCCTCCGCGAGCTTCGACACGTTGATCGTGCGCGGCTCTGTCCGCTCGGCCGGGTAGGCCGACGGGTCGGCGACGAAAGTCGAAGCGGCTTGCGCGGCCTCGTGCGTGTGGCCGAGGAGCTCGGCGCCGCAGTTGCGGCAGCGGGCGTCGCTTGCAAGGGCGGGCGTCGAGCAGACGGGGCAGAGGGCCTGGCCCGTGTCCTCTGGCAGGAACCCGGCCACGCCTTGCACCTCCCTTCGTTTGTCCCCGCGTGGGCGTTGAAGCGCGCTCTCACACGGTGGGCTTCGGGGCGATCGTCAAGCGCTTCTTAAGGTCCGCGACCTCGCCGACAATCGACCGGCGGAGATCCGCGCGCGCCTCGGGCGAGGCCCGTACTTCGGCGGGCGCTTCCTTCAGGAGGTCATCGAGGAGGAGCTCGACGAGGAGCTCGCGCCTCCGCGACTCGCTGTCGATGAGGCGGAGCATGTCGTTCACGGCGGAGAGGTGCTCCTGCTTTGCGATGGCGCGGCCCTTCTCCGTGAGGGTGTAGGCGACGTGGCGCCTCGACCACGCGTACTTCTCGATGATCTTCGCCTCGACGAGCTCTTTGAGCACGGCATAGACCGTGGGTTCAGAGACCCCAACGGACTTCGAGACCTTCGAAACAAGGTGTTGCGCACGCATCGGTTCGTAGTACAGGTTCGAGACGACCTCGACTGTAACTTCCGGGTTTTTGAACATCGCCAGACCGCCCGCAATGAGCCATACTGACCCAAAGCAATCGGCAACCACGTGCTGGCCTATTTAAGCGTTCCCCGACCGTGGCCGCCTCGCCTACAATGATCCAAAGTGAGAACCAGCCAGATACCCCAAGTGGATCAAAAGCCAGGGCAACCTCGGTTCATATAAGCCCCCCCGCATGGCATCAGGCGTGGCCGGCCCCGTGAGTCCACCCCGCGCTGGTGCCTCGAAGGAAGGACAGGCGGCGGAAGGCGGACTGGAAGCCGACCTCGGCGAGATCCCCGAGGGGCACCCCCGGCGTGAGTCGCTCGAGCGGCGCCAGCGGCTGGTGGCCGCCGTCGAAGCGGGCGTTGCGCACCCTTCGGGCCTCATCGCGCACGGTCGAAGCGAGGCGTTCGACTACCTGCTCGGCGAGCGGACCGTTCCGGAGGCCGAGGCCGCGTCGAAGGCGGCGGTCGATGTGCTCCTTGCGGCGAGCCACCCGGTCGTCAGCGTGAACGGCAACGCCGCGGCGCTCGCGGCCGGCGCGCTTGCTTCCCTCCAGGTCGCGCTCAACGGCAAGCGGATGGACCGCGCGCCGCTGCGCCTCGAGGCGAACGTCTTCCATGCGGGCGAAGCGCGCGTGCGCCGGATCGTCGAAGTGCTCGAGGAAGCGGGCGGCGAGGGCGTGCTCGGCCGGGAGCGGACCGCGAAGATCCCGGGACTTTCGAGCCACCGCGCGCTCTGCGCGAGCGAGGGGATCTTCAAGGCCGACGCCGTGCTCGTGCCCCTCGAGGACGGCGACCGCGCCAAGGCCCTCAAGGCCATGGGCAAGGTTGTGCTTGCCGTGGACCTCAACCCCCTCTCGCGCACGGCAGTGGCCGCGCACATCACGGTGGTCGACAACCTCGTGCGGGCTCTGCCCACGATGGGGGAGTTTGCAAGGCGCGCCGACCCGTTGCCCCACCAGGGGCCCAAGGCGCTCGCGAAGGCGTTCGACAACGCAGCCAACCTCGCGGCCGTGAAGCGGCGGATGGCCGGAAACCTCGGCGCGCCGGAGGGGTGAGCCTGCGATGCGCGCCCGCCTCGCGCTCCTCGCGGCGCTTGCGGCCGCTTCGTCCCTGGTCGCGGGTTGCTCGGGGCCGGCCCCTTCCTCGCCGGTGGCCTCGATCCCGAAACTCGTCGTCGACCGGGCCGATAACCTCACCACGGTCACGATCACCTCCGTGAACGCGGACGTGCGCTACCTCAACATCACTGTGACGCTCACGAACGCGAACCTGTCGGCGCCGATCGTGTTCCACGAGGTGAAGGCCTACGCGCTCGTCGCGCACACGAACCTCTCGTTCTTCACGATCAACGCGACGGCCGACGAGGCCGCGAAGATCTACTACTACAACGGGACGTGGAACATCGTCGATCTCCCCTCGTCCGACCCACCCACCGAGCCGACTTACCAAATCTATATTCGATTGACCGCAAATGGGCCGATCCAGACAGAAAGGGTCCCCTTCCGGCAAATCCTGGCTGAAGGTTCCCGCTGAAGTCCCTGGGGTGAGGGACGCTGGTCAAGCCCAACCTCCCGCTTTCACGGCGAATCCCGAGGACCTTCCTCGTCGTCGTCGTGCTCTTCCTCGTTTGGGGCGCGTTGCTTGGCCTTGCGATCATAAGCCCGGGGCTCATCAACTCGCTCTTCTTCCTCGCGCAGTGGATCGCCAGCTGGATCATGGTCATCGTCGTCGCGATCGTCGGCGCGCTGCTCCTCGGGATGTTCATCTCGCACCGGCTCATCACCCACGGGGGCTTCACGCCCTTCGAGGAGGAGATGATGCGGATGCGCAAGGAAGTCCAGCAGCAGCTTGCCCACACGGAAAAGATGCGCGAGGAGGTCTCGCTGCTGCGGGTGGACGTGGCACGCCTGAAGCGGTCGGCCCCCGGTGCCCCCGAGGCCTTGCGCGAACCCCAGGAGTCCGCCGCCGGGCCGAGGCGGACGAGCCAGGCCGCGCTGGCCGTAGCGCCCCTAAGCGCGCTTGACGAGGGGCCGTAGGGCGTCGTCGAGCTCGAACGGCGAGGCGTCCGTCTTCACGGCCTTCCGGTCGAAGTGCGTGGGCGCGGCGGAATAGCCGCGCGCCCTGAGCGCCTCCACGGCGGCCAAGGTCGTGGGGGGCGAGCCGCGCAGGCGCCTTGCCACCTCGTCGAGTTTGTAGTGGAAGGGGGGCATCGCCGACTCCGCGGGCGCGACGGAGAGGAAGTGCGCAAGGACGCGGTTGTCCGAAAGCCATTCGGGGAGCCTGACGCGCGCGAGGACCTCGCTGTCGTGCAGGGGCCCAAGCCACAGGGGACCGGCAAGGGGCCCGGGGCCCTGGAGCGCGCTCAGGTCTTCCTGGAGGCGCGCAAGCCGGATGGGCTGAGGGGCCTTGAGGCCGCCCGCGTCGACCTTGAGGAAGCCGAGGCTTTGGGCCGACACATCGGCGGCTTTCTTGCCTTTGGAGACCCGGTAGATGAGCCGGATGTAGTGCTCCGTCGAGAGGGTCGCGACAGGCTCGACCGCGCGGTCGACGGCGCCGGCCTTGCGGGCCGC
>JBGPNV010000151.1:0-6255 GCA_041487695.1 Thermoplasmata archaeon
GCGCCCGTGGGGTTGTTCGGCGAATTCACGAGGACGGCCTTCGTCCGCGGTCCGGCGGCCCTCTCGAGGGCCTCAAGGTCCAGGTGGCGCGCCCCGCTTTCCGTGGGGACGGCAACCACCCGCGCGCCTGCGAAGGCCGCGATCGCGTCGTAGGAAGGCCAATAGGGTGCGGGGACGAGGACCTCGTCGCCGGGGTCGAGGAGCGCGAGCGACGCGTCGACGAGGGCTTCCTTGGCGCCCACGGTCACAGTAATCTCGTCGAGCGCGTAGTCGAGCCCGTTGTCCGCCTTCAGTTTGGCCTGGATCGCCGCAAGGAGCACGTCCTTGCCGGCGGTAGGCACGTAGTGCGTGTCGCCGGCATCGAGGTCGGCCTTGGCCGCCTCCACGACCTCGCGGGGCGTGGGGAAGTCCGGTTCGCCGACCGTGAGCCGGATGCAGCCTGGAGGCGCGCCCTTGAAGAAGGACTCGAAGCCCTGGGAGATGTTCGCGTTACGTTTCGCCGGGGAGGGGATGGGGAAACCTCGCGGCCCAAAACGCGCGCGCGCCTTTTGAAGGCTTGGCGCGGCCGCCCCCGAGCAAGGGGGAGTCACGCGGTGGGGGCTTCCGCGGTGCCGCCCTCGGCGTGCCCGTTTGCAAGCGCCGTGAGGTACTCGTGGATCTTCACCGCGGCGTTCTTGCCCGCGGCCACGGCATCGATGAGGTCGCCGGGCCCTGTCGTCGCCTCGCCCGAGGCAAAGACCCCTTCGAGGCGCGTCTTGTAGGACCCTTCTTCGACGGCGAGCGTGTTCCAACGCGTGATGCCGATAATCTCGGGCTCGGCAAACGCGTCGATCTCGGGCGTCTGGGAAATCGCGATCACGACGCCGTCCACGTCGAAGCGCTCGGTCTGTCCCTCCACCGGGACTGGCCGGCGCCGGCCCGAGGCGTCCGCCTCGCCAAGCGCCATGACCTGGAGCTCCATCGCGCCGATGCGGCCCCCTCCGTCATCGATGAACCGGTTCGGGTTGCGCAGGCACAGGTACTTCACGCCTTCCTCCTGCGACTGGTGGACCTCTTCCTTGATCGCCGGCATCTCCTCGAAGGAGCGGCGGTAGATCAGCGTGACCTCTTTGCCGAGGCGCGCGAGCACGCGCACGCAGTCCATCGCGACGTTGCCGGCACCCACGACCGCAACGCGCTTGCCCATCTCGGCCCACTTGTCCACGTTGAAGTCGAGGTTGAGCTCGCGCAGGAACGGCGTGGCGTGGTAGACGCCCGCAAGGTCCTCGCCCTCGATCCCCATGCGGCGCGGCTTGAACGCCCCGATGGCCATCAGCACCGCGTCGAAATTTGACTGCATCTCCTCGACGGTGATGTCACGTCCCACCCGGACGCCCGTCTTCACTTCGACACCGAGGCGCACGACCCGGCCCACGTCCTGGGCAAGCGCCTCCCGCGGCAGGCGGTACGGGGGGATCCCGTAGCGCAGCGCGCCGCCAAGCTCGGGCATTTCCTCGAAGATCGTCACGTCGTGGCCCCGCATCTTGAGGTAGAAGGCGGCCGTAAGCCCGGACGGGCCGCCGCCCACAACCGCCACGCGCTTGTTCGTTGCCGGTTCCGTCTCCGGCAGGAAGTCGCTGTGGTCGGAGGCAAAGCGCTTCAGCCACGCGATCGCGATCGGCTCGCCCTTGATGCCGAGCACGCAGACGGATTCGCACGGGTGCGAGCACACACGCCCGCAGGACGCGGCGAAGGGGTTGTCCTCGAGGATCACCTTCATGGCACCGAGCAGGTCCATGTCCTTGATTTTCATGAGGTATTCGGGCGCGCGCTGCCTCGTGGGGCACGCCGTCTGGCACGGCTTGTGGCGGCAGTTCAGGCACCGGGCCGCTTCCCTCTGAGCCTCCTCGGGCGTGTAGCCGAGGTCGACTTCGTCGAAATTCTTGACGCGCACCTCGGGCGCAAGGTGCGCCATCGCCACGCGGGTCCCGCGGTCCTTGCTGGACAAGCGCGAGGCACCCTCAAAACGCGGGATCGGGCGCCGGGACTTAAGGGTTTGGCGGGCGCTCCCACCAAAAAGCCGTAGGCGACCTTCGCGGGGCGCGCTCGGCGAATGGACAGTAGGTGCTGAAAGGCCATATGCACGGGCGCGCGGCGCGCTGGCAGCCACCCTCACTCGCACTCGGCGACGGCCTTCAGGATGCGTTCGTGTGTGCGCTGGATCGACTCGCCCGGGGCCCCCGTGTTGTAGATTACGCACTTGGCCACCCGCATCTCCTCACGGAAAAAGCGCTCCTGGCGGTCGTCGTCCCTCACGAGGAGGTACGGGTTGTACCAGGGCTCGTAGCCGTAGGTCCCCCACTTTTCCTTGGGCCCTGCGCCCGGTCGGATCATCGTCTTGCCCTCCTTGAGGATCTTGATCGCCTCGTCGGGCGTGAGCCACTGCTCGGCCGGCGACTCGTTGTTGCGCCGCAGGAGCGCGATGAGCTTGAGGGGCGCCGAGTCCGAGACCTTGTTGGGCCCCTTCATCCACTCGCGCGGCAAGAGCGCGCGCGAGTTGCCAAAGGACCAGTAGCAGACCTTCCGCCCCTCATCGAAGACGCATGTGCGCTCGCCCTTGGCGATCTTCGCCTTGCACTCGTCGTTCTCGCAGTCGGCGTATTTGTCGACCGCGTTTTCGACCATGCAGCGGTCAAAGAGCGGGCGCAGCCACGGCTCGGCCTCCTCGTTCTCCGTCCTCACGTAGAGCATCCTTTCCGGCTGCGTGACCACAAGGTTCGGGTGCTCGTCGGGCGCGCGGCGCGGCGGGTGGCGGATGTAGACCCAGTCGTCGCCGAGGACGCGCCCCTGGGGGTGGAGGAAGAGCCGGTTCACCTGGGTCGTCTTTCCCGTGCCGGTCGGCGCAATCATGACGACGCCTTTGCCGTCCACGTCCGCGCAGGCGCCGTGGATCGAGTGCGTGTTGTAGTGCCGCTCGAGGGCGGCGGCGGCCATGCCAAGCGCCCAGGACTTGCACTGGCCGTAGTACTCCGTGTTGAGGAAGATCGAGGTGTTGTTTTCCGGGCAGTAGTAGGCAAAGGGCTTGTGGCCCGCCACCCCGCTTACGGAGTAGATGAACGCCTGCGCGAGGGTCGTGTGGTTGTTGGGCGCCGGCCACCAGTTGCCCACCCAGAATTGGAACTGGTGGAGCGAGTTCCCCACGTACCGCACGATGATCCCGTTGATGTTGGCGTCCCACGTGTAGGTCTCATCGTAGCGCAGGTTCGGCCGCACGAAGGTCTCGAACACCTCATTGTACTTTGCAAGGGAGATCTTTTTGTCCGAGTCCACGCGCGCTTTTACTTCGGTCTGATAATTGTCGATCCAGTGGGGCTCTTCCATCATCGCAGGTACACCGGCGCCGGCCCCAAGAGACCGGCAAGCGCGCGGCAAGCGCCTAAGGATAGTTATAGGTTCGGGGAGCCGGCCCTGGGGCGCGCGGGGCCGGCGCAGGCGAACGTTCATCGGAGGCGCGCCCGCCTGCCTCCGCCGTGGCACGGGACGAAGCCGGCGGCGCGCCGGGAGCGCCGGCCGGCGCAATCCCCGCGGTCGAAGCGGCCGTCCGCGAAGCGATCCGGGCGGGGGGTGGCAAAATCACCTACGCCGATTTCCTGCGAATTTGTCTCTATCACCCCGCGCGCGGGTACTACGCGGGCTTTGGCCCCGCGGCCGAAGAGGGCGCGCGCGCGCCGGCGGCCGACTACTTCACGTCCGTCGACCTCCACCCGGCCTTCGGCCACCTCATCGCGCGCGAGGTCGCGGTTCACCTCGAGAGGTTGCTGAAAGCCGGCGCGAGCCGCGTTTGGGTCGTCGAAATTGGCGCGGGGCGGGGCCTCCTCGCGCGCGACGTCCTGCAGGCGCTTGCGGCGACGTCCCCTGGGGTTTTTGCCCGCTTGCGCTACCTCGTCGTCGAGCCTCAGGCCGGCTGGGCGCGGGTCCAGCGCGGCAACCTGCTGCCGGAATTTGCCGGGGTCGTGGAGTGGGTCCGCGCGGGGGGGCCGGGACTGCCTCTGCGCGGCTTGCAGGGTGTCGTGCTCTCAAACGAGCTCTTCGACGCGATGCCTTTCCACCTCGTCGAAGGCCACGCGGGCGCTCTTCGGGAAATTTGGGTCACCGTGGGTGACGGAGGCGCGCTCGGCGAGACCGCCGGGCCGCTCTCCGACGAACACCTCCGTCACGGCCTCGAAGCCGAGGGCGTCCGGCTTGAGGAGGCCCAGCGCGGCGAGGTTTCGCCCTACGCCGGTGCGGTCGCGCTCGAAATGGCTCGCGCGCTCCAGGCGGGCGCCGTCATCGCCATCGACTACGGGGATGAGGCCCAGGGGCTCTACGATGTGCGAAAGCGGCCCGAGGGCACGATGCGCTGCTTCTTCCGGCACCGCCTCAACACGGAACCCCTCGCGCGGCTAGGCGCCCAAGACATTACCGCGCACGTAGACTTCACCGCGCTTGCGGCGGCGTTTTCCCGGGGCGGGCTCTCCGTGCGGCGCGTCGAAAGGCAGGGCGACTTCCTGCGCCGGCACGGGCTTGGCGAGCTGATTTTGAAGCTCGAGCACGACCAGCCGGGGCTTTCTCGCGAGGTCTTCGTGCGGCACCGGCGCGCGCTCGAGGCGCTGCAGGACCCGCGGGGGCTTGGCGGGAACCTCGTGATTACGGCCGTGCGATAGGGGGCGTTCAAGGCGCCCCGGGTGGCTGGGGCCCGCGGGGGCCCTTGGGTCCCCTGTGGGGCTGCTCGGCCGGCGAGGGCGGCGCCTCACCCTCAAAGCTCGGCTGGGCCTGCGCACCGGGAGCCTCTTCGGGGCCTTCCAAATCGGCCCCGCGGCCTTTCGCCCGGCCGCGGACAAGGAAACCTACGGCGACCCCGGCAGCCACGCCGACGACGAGCATGAGCAAGCCGCTGAGGTCCGACGATGCCGTTGTCGTCACGCTCGCGGCCCGCCGCGAGACCGTGACGGAAGAAGCGTTCTGGTTGCCCAGCGCGTCGGTGGCCACCACAGTAATCGTCGTGTTCGTCCCGGCAAGCAGATCGACACCGGCGGCAAAGCCGCCCCCCGTATTCACGGCCACGAGTTCGCCGTTTACCGTCACGTGGGCGCCGGCCTCCGAGACCCCGGCCACCTGCGTGCGCGCCACATCGGCCTCGAGAGTGGCTCCCTCTGGGGGCGAGTTGATCACCAGGGTCGGCGCGACCGTGTCGCGCACGACGCCGAGCGTGCGCGGGGCGCCAAGGTTGCCCGCGCGGTCGCGGAACGAGACGGGGACCGTGTTCGTCCCTTCGTGGAGGCTGACGTTGAACATGTTGGGACCGGCCGTCACAGCGCGGGTCTCCGTCTGGACCGTTGCGACTCCGTCCTCGCTCATCGAGAGCTCCACGATCACGAAGCTGCCCCGGGTATACACGGTGGTGTCGATCGTCACGAGCGGCGAGTCGGCCTCGCGCAGGTTTGCCTCCGCCGAGGGTGGCGCGCTGTCCTTGAGCACGTGGACGGTGAGCGTCCGCACATTGCCGACGACATCCGTCGCGGCGAAGACAAAGGTGTTGACCCCCTCGATCACCGGCAGCGAGAGGAAGAAAGCCCCCGACCCGTCGAACGTCTTCAGGTCGCCGTTGACCGTAAGGGCGACCACGTGGGTCGTGAGGTCGCCGACCGAGCCGTTGACCGAGACCGCGCCCGTGCGGGTAACCGGCGTGCCGTCGTCCGCCGTGCTCGGCGTGGTGACAAGGACGCTAAGCGAGGGCAGGTCCGAATCGTACCAGACCGCTCCGAACCAGCTCGCCGGGTTGCCCGCCGCATCGGTCGAGGTGATTGTCACGGGGTTGAGGCCGGGCAAGAGTGTGAGCGTGAAGGAGAACCCGTCCCCCGCCCGAGCGGCGATCGCGCTGTTCACCCGCACGACGGCCGCCGCCTCGCTAAGGCCCCCGAACTCCGTCGTGGGCTCCTTCGTGTAGAGGTTGGACTCCTGGAAAACGAGGATCGAGGGCGGCACGGAATCCACGGTGATCGTGGCCTGGCGCGTGACCTGGTTGCCGGCGAGGTCCGTCGCCGTGACCGTGATGTTGTTGAGTCCCTCGACGAGCGGGATTTGGAGGAGGTCGAACGAACCGTCCGCCGCCGCGCCGACCGTGCCGGCGGCGCCGCCCGCAGTCCGGTACGACACGGTCGCGAGCCCCTCGGTCGTCCCCGAGAGGTCGAGCAGCGTCCCTGCGGCAAACACAGGCAAGGTCGGGAGGCTGAGGAC
>JBGPNV010000152.1:0-6246 GCA_041487695.1 Thermoplasmata archaeon
CTTCCCCCAAATGGGCGTCTACTTCGTCTCACGGGAGCCCGTCCGAAACCCCGAGGCGCTCCTCCACTTCGCGAAACTCCGGGACGCGATGGAGCGCGCGCTCCCGGGCGTCAAACTCGCCGGCAGCGTTTCCGCCCCCTCGCAGAACCGCTTCGCGATCGCCGTCTGCGCCGAGAGCCTCGGTTCGGCGCCAGAATCCGCCATCGCGGAGGTCTACGACTATGACGCGGTCCGGTACCAAGCGATGGTCCTCGGGCTCGTCGAGCCGCCCGCCGACACGCCCGTCCATTGGATCGCGCGGCGCGTGAATCCCGCCGCCAAGCTCGTCGCCATCGTACCGCACCCGCCGCCCCTCGCCAAGAAGACGGAATTCTTCCCCTTCCCCCGCGGCTACCTCGGCGACCCGAATACTTTGCTCGCCGTCGGGAGGTTGCTCAAAGGGCGCGGCGTCGTGGCCATCGAGCGCGTCGGGCTCGTCGCCATCGGTGAGGATTCCGCCGCCGTCGCCGCGGGCCTCAAGAAGGCCCTCCACAGACCCCGCCGCCCCAAGTCCGCGGCAAACGGTTAAGTCGCGCTGGCGGCCTCCTCGCCCCCGTGAAAGTCCTCGACCACGGCACCCGCAAGGACATGCGCGCCGTCTGGATGGACGGCAACGGCATCATCTGGATGATCGACCAGCGCAAGCTCCCCGGCGCCCTCGAGCTCGTTTCGGCCGTCGGCATCTTCGACATCGCCGGCGCGATCAAAGACATGGTCGTCCGCGGCGCCCCCGCGATCGGCGCGACCGCTGCACTCGGGCTCGCCCAAGCCGCCGGCCAAGGCCTCAACCTCGACCAGGCGGGCGCCCTCCTCAAGGGCACGCGTCCGACCGCCAACGACCTCGCCTTCGCCGTCGACCATACGGTCGGGGAAATCCGCAAGGGCAAGGACCCGCGCGTCGTGGCGGAGGCCTATGTGGAGTCTGTCGTCCTGCGGTGCCGCAAGATCGGTGAGTTCGGCGCGCCGCTCATCAAGGCCGGCTCGAAGGTCCTCACCCACTGCAACGCCGGCGCGCTTGCCACCGTCGACTACGGCACCGCCCTTGCGCCGATGCGCCTCGCCCACGACCGCGGCGTCGACTTCTTCGTCTGGGTCGACGAGACGCGGCCCCGCTTGCAGGGCTCGCGGCTCACCGCCTGGGAACTCCTGAACGAGGGGATCGACCACGCCGTCATCGCGGACAACGCCGCCGGCCACTACTTCCAGCACGGCGAGATCGACCTCGTCCTCACCGGCGCCGACCGCATCGCGGCAAACGGCGACTTCGCCAACAAGATCGGGACCTACGAGAAGGCGCTCCTTGCCAAGGAACACGGCGTGCCGTTCTACGTTGCCGCGCCCCTTTCGACCTTCGACTTCTCCTTGAAGTCGGGCGCCACGATTCCGATCGAGGAGCGCTCCGAGGACGAGGTCGTGCTCTTGGGCGCGGAGCGCCTTGCCCCCGTCGGCTCGCACGCCCGCAACCCCGCCTTCGACGTCACGCCCGCGCGCCTCGTCACCGCGTACATCACGGAAGTCGGTCTCCTCAAGGCCGACGAACTCCAGCGTGTCAAGTCCTTCGGCGCGCCTTCGGCGAAATCGAGCGACGCGAAGCGCGCCCGCCGCCGTTCGCCGGTCAAGCGGCGCGCCTAGCGCCGCATGAAGCCCTTCTTCTTCTTGGGCTCGTCCGCCGCGGGCTCCGGCGGCGGTGGAGGTGGCGCCGGCGCCGACCTTGGCGCCGCCGCCTGCGGGCGCGCGGCCTCGGGCTTCGCGGGCGGCGCCGCCGGCTTTGCGGGCGCCGCCGCCTGCGCGACCTCCATCTCGCTGATGGCCTGCTTCGTCTCCTTGTACGCCTTGGCGAAGTCCTTCTCCTCTCGCGCTTTGCGCGCCTCCTTCAGCTTGTCGACGACCTCGCGCGGCGGCTTCACCTGCTTCGCGAGGTCCACGGCTTGCTTCAGGAGGTCGTACGTCGAACAGAACGCGCACTCGCCGTTCACCTTGAGCGTCGAGCCCCTGCACTCGGGGCGTCCCCCCTCGTGGGGCTCGCCGTCGAACACCTTGACTCCGGGGTAGGGCTCGCTCACGATCGGCGAGTCGTCCTCCACCTCGACCGGTGCCGGCTCCTGTGCGGGCTCTCCTTCCCTCTCGGGTTCGGGCTCGGGCTCCGACTCTGCCTCCGGTTCCGGTTCGGGCTCTGCCCGGGGCCCCGGCGCCGGCCCGGGGACGGGCTCGGTCCCCACTTCCCCTGCCGCCTCCTCTTCCTCCTCGCCGGCCCGCGGCGTCGGCTCGACGAGGTTCCTCGCTCGGGCCGGCGCCTCGACCTCCACGACCTTGACCTCCGGCAGCGTCCGGTCATCGCCCTCCGCGACCTTCCGCTGCGCCGCGAGCGCGTCCACCGCGTCGGCTTGCGCGCTTGCCGCGAACTTGATCGCCGATTCAAACGCGCGCGCAGCCTTCGCCCGCCTCGCCACACCCAAGAGGTAGCCCGCCTTACGCGTGTCGAACCCCTTCGCCTTGTCGAGCGCCGCCTGCGCCTTCTTCACGGCCTCGTCGGCCTTCGCGAGGAGGCCTGCGGCCTTCAGGTCCGCCGCCTTCCGCTCGGCCGCCTGCACCGTGTCCAGCGCCCGCGCAACCTGGCCCGCCTTCAGCTGCTTGAGGGCTTCCTTCGCGAGCGTTTCGGCTTCGGTTACGACCACACCGTCGGCCGCCATCTGCGCGATCCGCCGCACGCTGTCCTCGACAACAAGCAGCGCAAGCTCGCTGTTGTCTGCCACAATCACATGGCCCTCCTTCGTGGCAAAGGCGAGCTGCGAGCCCTCCTTCGTCGCGTCGAACCCCCAGAGGTCCTCGGGCGCGTGCCTAAGGAGCAGCACGTCGCCGTTCCGGTTGAGGAAGTGGATGTACGAGTAGTTCGTCGCGACCGCAACGGCCGCGCCCTGGCACACGAACCTCGCGCCCACGATCGTCTCGTTGGCCTCATACTTGAAGAGGAGGTCCCCGTCGCGCGAGAGCATGTAGAGGACGGAGTCCTCGCCGCCGGCCGCGACCCTCGTCCCGTCCGGCGAGATGTCGACAGAACGGACCGCCCCCTTCGTGCGGAACTCCCACGCCTTGCCGCCCCGCTTGTTGAATGCGAGCACCGCCCCGTCCTCCAGGGCCGCGACCACGAGGCTCCCGTCGTCGGCGACCGCGACGTCGAGCGCCGTGCGCTCGATCCGCTCCTTCCACAACAGGTCGCCGCGCCGGTTGAGCAGGTAGACCGAGCCGCGCCATGTCGCCGCCGCAATCGCCGCGCCGTCGGCCGAGACATCCGCCGCGCGCACGCAGTTGTCCACCTTGTAGCGCCACAGCATCTTTCCGTCCTTCGAGAGCGTGTAGAGGTACTTGTCGTAGGAGCCGGCCACCAGCGTCGTCGCGCCCGAAGCGACCGCCACACCTTTCACGAAGTCCTCGGTGGCGAAGGCAAAGAGCTCCTTGCCCGCCGCGTCGAGGACGTGGAGCTTCTTGTCCCACGAGCCGTAGGCGACCGCGGAGCCGTCGCGCGCGAGCGCGACCGCCCACGGCACATCGGGTGCGGCTACCCGCCATCGCTCCTTGACTTCCACGCTCCACCCGCCTCTCGTCGACCCCCATGACGGGATTTAACCGTTCCCGTGAGCGGCGTCTGCCCTGTACGGACAAGCGCCTTCGCGCTTCGGGGCGCCCTCGCCTCAGGCAATCGCGACGCGCAGAGGCCCATCGCGCGGCGCGGCCTCGACGGCAAGGCCGTACGCCGCGAGCCCCGCGTGCGCGCGGAGCGCGGCCTCGACCGCCTTCACCGCCACCTTCGGGTCGTTGTTCGCCTCGCTGAGGTGCGCGAGCAGCACCTTTCGCAGGCGCCCCCCGGCCCAGCGGACAATCGCCTCCGCTGCCTGCTCGTTCGAGAGGTGGCCCCGCCCGCCTCCGATCCTTTCCTTCAGGAACTTCGGGTAGGCTCCGCCCCAGAGCATCGCCCTGTCGTGGTTCGACTCGAGCACCGCGAAGTCCGCCCGCCGGCCCTCGTCGAGGAGCGCTTGCGGCACCGCGCCAAGGTCCGTCGCGTAGAGGACCCGCTTGCCGTCCGCCTCGATTGCGAACCCGCAACAGTCCGCCGAATCGTGCGGCACGCGCACCACCCTCACGCTGAACGACCCGAACACGGACGGGCCCCCGTCTGGCAAGGCCTCAACGCCCTCCGCGCCGAACGTGTCGCGCACCGCGGTCGCGGTCGCCGCGTTGCTTGCGACCCGCAGCCCCGCTGTCCTCAGGAAGCGGCCCGCCCCGCTCGCATGGTCCGAGTGCTCGTGGGTGATGAGGACGCCCTTGAGCTCGTCGAGCCCGATCCCTTCCTGCGCGAGGCGCCGCCGCACCTCCTTCAGGGAGAAGCCGGCATCGATGAGCAGCGCGCCCTCGTCGGCCCGAAGGAGCATCGAGTTGCCCGCCGACGACGAGCCGAGCACGACAATCTCCACGCCCCCCCCACCCCGCCTTCCCAACGACAAGCGCGCGGGTGGTTTTAGAGCGTTTGCACGGGGAGAGCGAAAGCCGCGGGGCAGGGGGGAAGCGCGCGCGCGGGGCGCGCCTCCCCCTCTTGTCCCGCGGCCCCCACGCGAGGAAAAACGGGGGTTGTCTCCTCGCGCGAGGGGGGAGCAAGAATCACGCCGTGGGCGCAGGCCCGCCAACGGGCGCGGGGGGTTGCGCCTGCGAGCTCTCCGCCCACGGCATCTGGAGTTTGGCCATGATCTCGTCCCGGAACTGCTCGTTGACCGTCACCGGCTCCCGGCCCTCTACATGACAGCGCATCCGCACGGCCCCGACCTCAAAGACTACCTCGAAGGTCTTCAGCCGCGACTCGTAGAGGTTCTCCCGCTTGCCGAATCCCGAAGGGACGCGGTCCCGGACCGCCAGGATGCCCTCGACCTCGAGCCGCTTGATCCGGCGGTAGGTCCGCGACACGGGAATCTTGAGCAGCAGCGCAATCTCCCGCGCGCTCCGCGGCTTCTCCGTGACCGCGGCGATCATTCGCAAATTCAACTCGTCGCTGAACAATTCTACCAGAGCCGGTTCCATCGTAACTTCCCTGAACTATAGGCGGTGCGACACACTAATAACTCCCCCTGCCCCGCCTTCTGGCATGATTATCAAAACGCCCTGCGCGAAGGCCGATTCCCTATTCTTGCCATATTTATGGAACGCGACGATTCTCCGCCACGTGCACACGAAACCCCCCTACCCCCCAGCCAACACTGGCCCTCCGGATGCATTATATATGAGATCGCATCATTGGCCGAATGGGATGCCTCTAACACCGTAGGCTATCGTTCCAGCGAGCGCGCCTTTGGCGCCTCGCGAGGACAGTGGCCTCCCGGTCCCTTGGAGTGCCTCAACGGGCCCTTGCGGCCCAAGGACGTGAACGGGATGGATACGCTGATCTCAAGTGGGATGGCCCGCCACCAGGCGGAGACGACGAACGCGAATGCGAACGCGGCGCCCCAGGGCGACGATGCGGAACTCGAGGAGCTCCTCAAGTCGATCCAGCTCACGATCAAGGTCGTCGGCTGTGGCGGCGGCGGCTCGAACACGATCACGCGCCTCATGGAAGAAGGGGTCCGCGGCGCGGAGCTCATCGCTTGCAACACGGACGCCGTGCACCTGCGCCAGGTCCACGCGAACCGCAAGATCCTCCTGGGTCGCCAGACGACCCGCGGCCTCGGCGCCGGCGCGATCCCCCAGGTCGGGGAAAAGTCCGCCCGCGAGGCCGAGCCCGAGCTCAAGAAGGTCGTCGACCACGCCGACATCGTCTTCATCACATGCGGACTCGGCGGCGGCACGGGCACGGGCGCGGCGCCCATCGTCGCGCAGCTGGCGAAGGAAACCGGCGCACTCACGATCGCCTTTGCCACGAAGCCCTTCGCCGCCGAAGGGAAAGCCCGCCAGGACAACGCGGAACACGGCCTCAACCGCCTCCGCGCGGTCGCCGACACGGTCGTCACGATCCCGAACGACAAACTCCTGGAGATAGTGCCTGACCTCCCCATCAACGCGGCCTTCAAGATCGTCGACGAGCTCCTCAACCACTCGATCAAGGGGCTCATCGAGATGGTCACGAAGCCGGGCCTTGTCAACCTCGACTACAACGACCTGCGCACGATCATGTCGCACGCGGGGATCGCGGTCGTCGGGATCGGCGAGAGCACGGAGAAGAAGGAC